>DBXN01000121.1:10904-11102 GCA_002309585.1 Verrucomicrobia bacterium UBA1211 | reverse complement strand
TTCATTCTTCATTTTTCATTCTCCCATCTAGCCTTCTCACGCGTCTCTCTTCCTGAAGAACGCGTATCCCGCCGAGAGATAGCAGAAACCGAGCGTCACAAGATAGAAGCAGCCCGTCAGCACCGTCGCCGGCGCGGTCCGCCACAACGTCCCCTTCTGGCTGTCCGGCAGAATTCGCAGGACATACGGCAGGTAGGA
>DBXN01000121.1:9704-10894 GCA_002309585.1 Verrucomicrobia bacterium UBA1211 | reverse complement strand
TAGGAGCGCCAGCCGGTCGGCCGTTCCATGACGGTGCAGATCACCGTGATCACGAAGAACAGCGCGACAGCCATGATGCCGAGAATGGTCGCCTTGCTGCCTGAACGGGTCAGATGCGACAGCCCCAACGCCAACCCCAGATAGGAGAACGAATAGACCCACGCGCGAAGCGACCAGTTGAGCATCGGCAGGAAGAGCGCCGGCGCCTCGGCCATCCCCCGCAGACGGATCCGCGCGACCAGATAGGCACCGAACGCGCTGATCACAAACGCCACCGCGACCATCAGCGCCTGGCCGATGAACTTGCCGAGCGTCCAATGGGCACGGGCGACCCGCGAAATCATATAGCGGACCGCCCCCGAATGAAGATCGTCCGCGATCCGGTTCGCCGAGACAAGCACCACCAGCAACGGCGAGTAGAAGAACGAGAACCAGGCGAAGATCAGCTCCACCGGATGCCGCCCGACAATGTCCTGATAGACCAGATCATCCCGCGTCATCGACTGGACCATCTTCTGGAACGGTTTCGATTTCCAGATCACCGTGGAGACGACCCCGCTCTGCTCCGTAGTCGGCAGCTGGAGCATCTGCGTCAACTCCCGCTCGATCTTCCCCAGCACCGAGATGGACCAGTTCATCCCGCACACCGCCGCCGCCAGATAGAGCAACAGCACCACCAACGCCCGCCGGCTCCGCAACGCGTCAAACCACTCATAACAGGCGACCCGCCAAATCTGAATCAACGCTCTCATATCTCCTCCGTCCTCCGTATCTACCGGTCCGGATTGGCCCTATTTACCCTGCAGCCGTCTCGGCATCTGCTCCAGTTTTCCCTGGACGGCGATCAACGGTTCCGCCACTGCGGGATCGATAAAATCATGCATGGCCATCGTCGAGACCTCGCCCCGCAGCTCAGGCGGCACCAACTCGCCGATCTGGTCATACGCCTCCGCCATCGCGCCCGTCATCGCATTGGCGAACCGCAACCCGATCTCCGGCGTCATCTCTTCCTCATTCGCCAACTGGTCCGCCATCGCCTTCATCCCGTCATAGAGCCGCACGTTCATCGCATTCAGCGCGTCATCGAACCGGTTCACCGCCTCACCCTCCAGATTCAGCTTCGCGATCCACTGCGCCCGCGCGACCTCCACGCGTGTCTCCCACAACGCCTTCGCCTCGTCGATCCGGGC
>DBXN01000121.1:390-9606 GCA_002309585.1 Verrucomicrobia bacterium UBA1211 | reverse complement strand
CGGCGGCCGCCGTCGCGCCGAGTCGGGAATATTCACCATCCGCGCGAAAGACCCAAACCCGTCTGTCGGCATCCCCGCCCGTTCCTTTCGTTCCGTCTCCAACATCTCCTTCAGGCTCTTGACCTCCTCGCGCGGCCCCCATCCGCCAATGAACAACCCGACCAGACACGCCACCGGAACCCATATAAAACCTTTCATCATCTTCTCCTTTTTTTTACATCAAAACATCACACCGTCACCGTTGAGGGTTGAGGGTTGAGCGTTGAGCGTTGAAAGTAACAAACCACGAGACATCGGACATCAGACATCAGACTTCCAGACTCCACTTCTCAACCACCCCCGTTTCCCATTCCCTCTCCAACCTTTTCATTCTTCTCTCTTCATTCTCTCTCGTCACCCGTCACCCGTCACTCTTACCAAAACCCATATTGCCGGCTCACGATCACATACACGCCCAGCAGGAAATTGGTCAGGCCGTGCGCCAACGCCGACGCCCAGACACCGCCCGTCCGGATCGCGACCCACCCGTACACGGCACCTGCCGCGCACCCGGCGAGCCAGCGGTCGTGCTCCAATCCAAACACCGCCACCACCGTCCAGAACGCCTGCGCGTCAAACGCGGAAAGCGGCACCTCCCAGAAGGAGGCGCGCCGCAGCCAGCGGTAGAGAAACCCCCGGAAGAAGAACTCCTCGATCACCGCGATCACGACCGCCGACCCGAGCAGTTTCATGACCGTCAATCCCCACCCCGCCTCCGTTGGCGAATAGGCCCACGAGAGATGGCCCGCCGGAAGCGCGGGAAAGAGGGCGGGATCGAAATAGTCCGGCAACGCCCCCGGCATCATGATCAGCCACCGGTGGTAGAAGTCGAGTCCAGCCGGACACCACCGTCCGAACAACGTCGTCTCGGGCAGGATCCAGATGACCGCGACCAACACCCCTGCCCCCAGGGCGATTCCCGTATGCCGCCACTGAAACGCGGGATAGAACCGCCACGGCTTGAAGAACAGAAACATCGCCGCGCACGCCACGCTCTTGACCGCGTAACTCCACGGATACAGACTCCGCGGGCAGATATTGAAATGTTCCAACACCTGCAGCAGAAGAATGACCGCCAACCAGCCCGCAAAGGGAACCACATGCCCCGCAAGCGCCGACGGCCCCTGCGGGAACACGGTTTCCTCACGCCGCTGTCCGGTCATTTCCGCCATGCGTCCAACTGCTCCCTCGTCGGGGCGACGACGCACTCATACAAACGCCAATCGCCGAAATCCCGATCAACCAACAGACGGTCAATCCCTTTCGCGTAAATATCGGGATACCGCCAGAAAAGGCTTTCCGTCCGCGTCACACCCGCCGGCTTGGGCATCAGCACAAACAGATGCTGACCCTTATACGCCTGCCGGAGACTGAAGAGATGGAGGTCCATATTGGGGGTCAATCGCTCCCCGGAATAGGACCGCAGCAGCTCCAATCCGTCGTACCCCATCACGAAGACGCGCGCATAGGGCGACTTCTCCGTCACATACCGCTCGATCGCCGCGCACAACTCCTCCGGCGATGTCTCCCCTTTCCGGGAATCGTCGAGCGCAGCGGCGGCCTTGGAGGCGAAGAACCCCGCCCCGGCGATGACGGCCAAGAGCATCATCCCGTAAATCACACTGTAGTTGAAGGCCTTCTTCGGTCCCCGGCTGATCGCCGCCAGCAGGACCGCATACGCGCAGAAGAAGAGCGACTCCCGCGGCCAACGCCAGCCGAGCGCGGCGAACAAAATCGCCAGCGCCGCCACCGCCACACCCGCCACCAGAAGAACCGCCATCCACGAACCCCGCCGCGAAGGATTGCCCTCCTGAATCCAGGTGGTCAGGTAGGCGGGTAGCCACAGGAACGGAACCGACAGCAGCAGCCACAAGCCAGTCCGCTGTCCGGCCGCCATCCCCGGAATCGAACGGAGGAAGAAGAGCGCGTCGCCCAACACCAGCCGGTTCATCAGCATCCAGACCCCGAAGGCGTAGAGCGCGGGCAGCCATCCCAGCAGGACCCACGCCTGAATCCGCCGCCTGGATGCGGAATCGCCGCAGGCAAGCAACGGGATCGAGAGCAGGAACAGCGCGGCGGGAATGAAGCAGACCGCGCCGCACAGCAGCAGAAAGGCCGCAGCCACGCCCGTCGCCACAACCGACCGGACCTCGCGGGTTTCCGCCCACTCCGCCAGTCCCGCCGCCGCCAACAGGTAAAAGCCCGCCGTCAACGGAACCTGAACCGCCGCCAGCGCCGGCGAGCGCATCGCGAGCGCGATCACCGCCAGGGCAATCTGCGGCGCGAGAAAGAGCGGATGCCATCCCCGCGCGTACCGCTTCAGACACTGACGGACGGAGAGGAAAAGGAACAGCCACGCGGTGAATGTAGACCCGATGATCGCCCACCCGGAGGGCAGCAACCACGCGAACGGGAGATGGAACAGCGGGAACAGCGGACCGCGCCAACAGGAACCGTACAACGCCTGCCGCCCCTGGGTACTGCCCGCGAGCAGTTCCCGGCACACCCCCGGCACGCCGCCGCCCAGCACCCGGTCACCGAACCATCGGAGCGTAACGGCCGTCACCGCCGCCGCCAGCGCCATCGGCACCAACACCGCGAAAGCCCATCGCGCCAACCGGACTCCCCGGCTCTCTTCGCTCGTTTTCACATCCGCGCTCATGCCTTCTTCACCAATCCATGCTGTGTTTTTTCCCAAACGAACGGCGCCCTGAAAAATTGGATGAACGCCCGCCAGCCGCTGTAACTCATCATCATCCAGTAGAGCGGCGTCAGAAGCGACGCCCACATCAGCCCGTCATTCCGCCGCTTGCAGCAGCCCAGCAGGTTGATGTAGATGAAGACGAAGTTCCCGATGAAGAGACAGAAGGCCCCCGCCGCGAAGACCGGTCCCGGAAAAAGCCCGTCCAACCCGACCGGCTTGAAGATGAACCACCCCAGCGCCATCCCCCAGAAGAAGGGATTGACCAGCACCGAGAAGGTCACGCCCCCCACCAGCATCTGGTAGTGGAAAAAGTTCACCAGCCCCAACTCGCGGAGCAGCCGGAAGGGACGGCGCATGTGGACGAACCACGTCTGGATATACCCCTTCTGCCAGCGGGTCCGCTGCTTGATCCAGAAACGGAAGACGCTGCACGCCTCCTCCCAGGTGGTCGTCTCCAGCATCCGCGTCGTATAGCCCGCGCGGCCGAGCCGGACACCCAGATCGCAATCCTCCGTCACGTTATAGGCGTCCCATCCCATCAGCTTCTGGAGGATGTCCGTCTTGAAATGGTTGGAGGTCCCCCCCAGCGGGATCACGGCGCCCAGCGCCGCCAATCCCGGCAGCTGGAGATCGAACCACGCCGAATACTCGGCGGTGAACCAGCGCGTCAGCAGGTTCTGGCGCGGGTTGTAGTAGTTCAGCCGCGACTGCACGCACGCCACATTCTCCGGCGAGGACTCAAAGGCCATCACCGCCTTCTTCAGCTGGTCGGTCTCGGGCAGGTCCTCCGCGTCGTAGATCACCAGATACTTCCCCTCCGCCAGATGAAGCCCGATGTTGCAGGCCTTCGGCTTGGTGCGCGGGAACGATTCGGGGATCTTCGTGACGCGGAACCCCTGCGGCATCTCCAGCCGCGCCGCCGCCGAGAGCGTCAGGGTGTCGTCCTCCTCCAGCAGGAATTGGACATCCAGTTTGTCCTTCGGATAGTCCATCTTCTGAAGCGCGGCGACCATCTGCCGCAAGGTCTCCGGCTCCTTGTACATCGGGATCAGGATCGTGTACATCGGCCACGGCCCAGCCGCGTCCCGCGCGGCGATCTGCTCCGGGGTGAACCGGATGATCGCCGAAGGCGACGCCGACGCCCGGATCACCACGAACTTATAGAGCGTCATCACCACATAAATCGCGGTGCAGACCGCGATCAGGATCTGGACGGTCTTCATCGGAGCCATGACCAGCGCCGCCACCAGCGCGATCAGCGCGAGGGCGGAAAAGAACTTCTGCCCGCGCGTCAGCGGCGCCACCGCGCTCCACTCCGGACGCTTGTGCGCCAGCTCCAACGGATCGATTTCCGAGATGCTCACCTTCCCCATCACTCTTCCCCCTAAAAAATAATGTGGACAGTATAGCAAAGTCGGCGGGGATTGGCAAACCCGCAAAGGAGAACGATTATAAGACGTTGAGGGTTAAGGGTAACACGCTACCCTTATTGTCATTCATCAACATCCCAATTGTACCATGATACAGTTTCTTTCGTTTATTTTGTCAAGATAGGAATTCCTGACGATTCGTCCCAGAACCAAAATGATGTGGCAAGGGCGCCCTCGCCCTTGCAGCGAGGCCGAGGCGGCATTGCCACATCGATAACGGCAGATTTTCAATTGCGATTGATATGTCCATTCAACGGACACGGAAAACGGTCAGCGACAGGGGCGGCAGCGTCTCGGCCACGGAGCCGTCCTTCACTGTTGCGGTGCCGGCCGACTCCTTGAGCGCCTCGCGGTCCAGCGGGGAGTTGCAGGCGCGGGCGTCGGGTCCGGTGAACCAGGTCTTCGTCGCCGACGTGATTTGCTTTCCGGAAAGGGAGAGCGCGAAGGGCTGCGGTTCCTCGGAGCAGTTGACCGCCTTGACGATGACCGATCCGTCCGCATCGCGCACCGCCGAAACCGCGACGGCGCGGCACGGCGCACCGTTCTTCGTCTTCATCCAGCGGGAGGAGTGCTCGAAGGCGAGCACCGCTTTGCCCCGGTTCTCGCTGAAGAGCTTCTGGACGTTCCAGCTGGGATTCACGAAGTTGCCGTCGGTCACCGGGTAGATGAGGTTGGGCGTCCACGAGGTGTGTTTGGCGTTTGCAAAGAGCGGCGCGTAGGCGGCGAGTTTCACGATGTCCGCGTTGCGCTCAAGCCCGCACATGAAGGCGGCCTCGCCGATCGCGGCGCGCAGGTCGCCCCAGCGGCCGACATCCTGCGTGACGGCGTATTCGCCCACGAACACCTCGAACTCGCCCCGGGGATAGGCGTCGTAGAGCTTCGCGCCCGTCGACATGAACCAGTCGGGCGACTTGTAGTAGTGCTCGTCACGGATGTGCTGCGGACGGCCCTTCACGGGACCGCCCCACAGGTCGGAGACGATCTTGATGTCGGGATATTTCGCCCGCACCGCGTCATGGATCAGCGCGTAGCGCTCATGATAGGCGGGCCCGCCATTCTCGTTTCCGATCTCCAAATACTTGAGGTTGAATGGGGCCGGATGACCGTTCGCGGCGCGCGCCGCGCCCCATTTCGAGGTCACGGGACCGTTCGCGTACTCGATGCAGTCGAGCGCGTCCTGCACAAACTCGCCCATCTTCTCCATCGGCACATTCTCGCGATGGCTCATCCCGCAGTTGATGCAGAAGAGCGCCTTCGCGCCCAGTTCCTCGCAGAGCACCAGATACTCATGGAAACCCACGCCGTTGGAGGACCAGTATCCCCAGATGTTCCATTGCGTGCGGCGGTCCCAGATGGAACCGATGGTCTGCTTCCAACGGTACGCCTCGGCCATCGTGTTGCCCTCCACCCAGCAACCGCCGGGGAAGCGCACGAAACTCGGCTTGAGCGCCGCCAGACGCTCCATCAGGTCCTTGCGGAAGAGTCCGCTCTTTCCATAGGTGTCGCAGGGGAAGAGCGAGACACAGTCGAGATAGAAAGTGCCGCCCTCCGGCGCGCGGAAGACGAGCTTCGCGTCGGGATCGGTTCCCGCGGATTCGAGCGTCAGCGTAAACGTCTTCCACTCCGCGCCGATCCCCTTGATCATCTCCCCGGCGAAACGCTTGCCGAGCGATTCGAGCGACACCTCAACCGGCCCCTTCACATCGCCGCGCAACGCGACCGAGAGGCGGTATTTCGCGCCCGCCTTCACGGCGATGCCGAAATAGCCGTCGTTCGCCACGCCCCCGCCGGGCAGGGCATCCACGCGGCCGCAGGTGCGGTTCTTCTCCGAAACCGGCTTTGACGTATCCGCCGCAAGCGTCGCGGGGCCGACGGTTGTCCAATACCCGATGGTCTTCTGCTTCCGGTTCGCGGCCTCGCCATCCTCGAAACTGCGGTTGCGCACCAGCTCGGCATAGACACCCCCGTCAAGCGAGAGATCGATGTCCTCGAAGAAGATGCCCCACATGTCCTCCGACACCGGAAACCGCACCTTGCCGGGATCGACCACAACCGTGTTCGCACCGGCATCGAAATTCACCTCCGGCACCTCGACATCGCTGAAGATGGGTTTGCCGTCCATCTTCATCGTGATGTGATCGCCTTGGCAGGTCACCTCAAGATCGTACCACCGGCCGGTCTCAACGGGAACAAACGCCGCCGTGGCCGGGTGTTTGCCATCCGTCCTGTACGGCGTGGCGAAATCGTACGCCCCCTTCGTCTCGACTCCGTGCGCCGTGTTGTACCACCCGCCGTAATTGGCGTACACGCACTGGTTGGTCCCACGCTCACGCACATGCAGGATAAAGCCCTCCCTTCCGGAGAGTTTGCGGGCCTTCGCGCGCAACGTGTAATCGCCCCATGCGGCATCCCCGAACACCAGCGCCGTGTCGGTCGCGTCCTCATTCGTCTGGCGGATTGTGTCGTCCTGGACACTCCAGCGGCCATCCTTGCCGACCGAGCACTTCGCGGGATCGGGCACCCCTTCCCAAAGCGTCTTTCCGTCCGCTCCCGTAACGGAGATCGCCTTGAACTCCGCCGTGGTCAACCAGGTGTGCAACGCCACCCGCCCCTGGCGCACCTCCGCTCCAAACAGCGTCGCGACAGCCAACATCCAACCTGCCACCCAAGCGATCCCCTTAACCGATCGATTCATCGTTCCTCCTCTTCCGTTTTCATCCGATCTTCATCCACCCATCCCTGATGACGCGGTCGCCACAAGGTACGGAAAAGTGTACCCCATCCCGCCCGAGACGTCAATTCCGTTGAGGGAGCGTTGAGCGTTGAGGGTAACACGCGACAAACGGCATGCCTTTTCCTTTTCCCTCTTCCCTGTTCCCTCTTCCCTTTTTTTTTATGATTGCATCCGGCACAGGATATCTCTATACTAATCGGCATAAATGGTGTATTAGAATTATCTTGAGGGTTTCCGGACGAAACATGTCGCCGGGGCTTGACCCGGGGGAAAGCCCGGACATGGGATTGTTTGCGGAAACGTTTTAACGGGAAAAGGAAACAGACCATGAAGGCAACGATGCGGAACCTACTGTTCGCCGCGTTCGCGGCGACCTTGTTTACATTTCCGGCCCGCGCGACATCATACATCACAGATGTGATGTTGATTGGCGGTACGAAAAACGAGGTGAACAGTCTCAAGAGTAGCCTCACATCGCAAGGTTGGCAATTCATCGACCAGGATCTAAACAAGGGTGCCGGCGGCGACTACATCTATCTGCTCTACAAGTCAGGAGACAGCAACGATCCCGGCAACCATAACGGCATAACCGACTTCTTCATCAACAACAGTTCCGATTATGCCGACGAAGACACCTACAATGGCCGCACCTATCATCTTGTCCCCTACGACGGCGGGGCCCACTTCAAGTCGCTGAAGGGCGATCTGAATAGCAAGGCGAACGGCGCGGACATCCATCTCTATTACACCAAGGAGCCTTTCGCGGACAAGCGCGGCGTAACCAACATCACCTTCAATGCCTCCAGCGCCGGCGGTGTGGGGACAAAAGGCAGCACCTCCGGCTACGATCTGAACAAGTATTCTGACGGCGACTACATCATTATGCACACCGCCACCTACGCCCCCGCGACCGGCGAAATGCTTTTGCGCTACAACATTTACTCGGCAAGCTTCCGGGTGACGGATCCGGAAATCCTTGCCGGTCTTCCAAACGGTGCCACCGTCGTATCAGTCCCCCAAGGGTATTACTTTGCCCTCGAAATTCCTGAAAAACTAAAGGATGCGCCAGGCCACCCCTACACGTTGGTGCTGAAGATCAAGGTAACATCTTCGGACGGGTGGGTCTCCCTTGTCAACATGCCTGACTCGAACAATTCCGACTCGATGATCTACCTGTACAAGAATTCCCGCAAGGTCTGCATCAAACAGTTCGACAAATCTGACAACGCAGGCCTCCTCTCAGACAGGGGAGTGGAGTTGAATCGCTGGACAACCCTTGCCTTCGCCTTCGACACGAACGCCACCAAGATATATCTAGACGGTGAACAGATCTTTTCGGGAACCGGAGCGCTTGCGGGAAGCTATGCGGACTGCTACTCCGCAGGCGAGAATATCCTCATCGGCGCCGATGACGACGGCGAGGACAACCTTTTCTACCTCGCCGACGCCCGCATCTATGATGGCGCGGTCGTGGTATCGGACGAGCTTTTGGGCGTGGGCATCCAGAGTAGTCCATACCGCATCACCTCCCTTGCCGACTGGGAACTCTTTGTTTCAAATATCAACCGTGGCATGGCCACCGGCCGCTCTTACCCCTATTATAGGCTAACAACCGACCTCGGCTCCGCTGAAGCACCCATCACGAACTCTGTCGGTACGGCTAGCCATGCCTTCTACGGCGACTTCGACGGCCTGGGCCATACGATTTACGCCGACATCTCAGGATCCACCCCAGGCACAGCCCTCTTCGCCCGAACGCTTGATGCGACGTTCTATGACCTCTCCGTAGCCGGTTCCGTCTCTTCCACCGCGAACTACGCCGCCGGCTTGGTCGGCATCGGATCCAATTCAACCTACATCTGGCGCTGCAACGTCTCCGCCGACATCTCCGTTTCCGGGGCTGGCCACGCTGGCGGCATCATCGGCAACGGCGGACAAGCGGATATGCTCAAACTCCTCAGCTGCGTCTTTTCAGGCACCATCTCCGGCTTCTCCGCTCATGCTGGCGGCTTGATAGGCTGGTGTGATTCGTTCGAGGAACTCATTCTAGGCAACTGCCTCTTCAGCGGATCATTCAGCGGTTCCGGCAAGGTCCATCCCATCTTCTGTATGGCCAATGGCAGCGCCGTCCCCGCCTCCGCAATAGAGATAACGAATCCAACTTACTATCTATACACCGCCGCATCCACCGAGGACGCAGCCAACATCGTCCCCGGCGTTGAGGGATGTCCCGTGAGCGCGACACGTGTCCCCTTCGAGTGGACGAGAGGCATAACGGCGGTTGACGGCAACGTCTATTATAAATCCGC
>DBXN01000121.1:0-272 GCA_002309585.1 Verrucomicrobia bacterium UBA1211 | reverse complement strand
CACGTTTGGGGAGGCGTCACCTGCTCGGGCAATGCCACCATCATCCTCGAAGGCGACAACGCCTTGAAAGGCGGACATCAGGACGTCCCCGGTATCTTTGTCTTCCCTGACAAGACGCTCGTCATTCAGGGTGACGGCACGTTGGACGCCAGCAGCAACGGCAGAGCTGCGGGCATAGGAGGCGGCCCGGGCTCAGGGGTGTCCTGCGGCAACATCGTCATTGAGGGAGGCGTCATCACCGCCACGGGCGGCCAATATGCGGCGGGCATCGG
>DBXN01000085.1:41368-55576 GCA_002309585.1 Verrucomicrobia bacterium UBA1211 | reverse complement strand
CTCGGGCCGCCCGGCGGCCTTTTTTTCCGCCGGGGGGCGGGTCCCCCGGAAAACCCGGAATGTCCGGAGAATCCGGAAAATCCGGGATGGCCGGAAAAACCGGTGGCCCCCGGGATCCGGCGGGAGGTGGCGATGATTTCCACGGAACAGGTGTTGGCGGTGGCGGTTTTGGCCGCCCGCCGTGCGGGCGAACATGTCTTGGGTCAGCTCGACCGTCGGCATGACGTTAACCGCGCGGACAAGTTTGATGTGAAACATAAGTTGGATGTCGAGGCGCAGGAGGTGGCCATGGGGGTAATCCGGGCCGCCTATCCTGAGCATGCCATCCTGGGGGAGGAGTCGGCCGATTCACCCCTTCCGGATTCGGACTACCTTTGGGTGGTCGATCCGATCGACGGAACCGTCAATTTCTTCCACGGGACACCGTGGTGGTGTTGCTCGGTCGCCCTCCAGTACAAAGGCGAAGTTATCGCAGGCGCGGTTTTCGCACCTGAACTGAACCGTTGTTTCACCGCGACCATCGACGGCCCCGCGCTTTGCAACGGGAAGCCGATCCGTGTTTCGGAGGTAACCGATCCCCAACTGGCGACCTTCGCGACAGGTTCGGGCGGATTCGTCAAGGGCCAGTTCACCACGACCTTCATCGGCGCGATCGGGAAGCAGGTCCAACGGATCCGGATCAACGGCGCGGCGGCACTCGACCTCTGCATGGTGGCGGCCGGAGCGATCGACGGCTATTTCGAGGCCGGGATTTATCTTTGGGATGTCGCTGCGGGCGGATTGATCGTCCGTAGGGCCGGCGGATGCGCGGAGGCGCTCGCGGAACATGGCGGCTATAAACTCTCCTATCTGGCGGGTCCGCCGACGCTCTTCGGGTTGTATAAAGAAACGCTGATGCCGTTTATGAGGGTTGAGCGTTGAGGGGTAATTAAGTAAGGAAAGGTAAGCGATGAAACGGTTATGGGTTGTCGGGTCGGTTGTTTCCATGATGTTCGGAATGGCGGGGGCGGCGCCGGTGTGTCCGTCTGAGAGACTGCCGGTTGATGCGTCGGTCCAGCCGATGCAGAGCCACTGGAAGGGGAAGAAGGTCGCGTTTTTGGGCGACTCGATCACAGATGCCCACCATATCGGGACGGCGAAGAATTATTGGCAGTACCTGCCGGAGATGCTGGGCATCGAGTCTCACATCTACGGGATCAACGGCCAGCAGTGGACGGGGGTGTTGGATCAGGCCAAACGGCTGAAGGCGGAGATGGGGGACAGCGTGGATGCGATCTTCATCTTCGCGGGAACCAACGATTACAACGGCGGCGTTCCGCTGGGAGAGTGGTGGACCATTGAAAACCAGGAGGTCAACTCACATGGGCGGCAGATGACGAAGCCCCGCCGGATTGTGCAGAAGGACATGGGGAATTTCCGGGGCCGGATCAACACGGTGATGGAGTATCTTAAGGAGAATTTCCCCAAGCAGCAGATCATTCTCATGACCCCGATCCACCGTGCCTTCGCGACCTTCGGCGGGAACAATATCCAACCCGACGAGTCCTTCCCGAATGACATCGGCCTGTATGTCGATGCCTATGTGAATGTCATCAAAGAGGCGGCGAACGTCTGGTCGGTCCCTGTGATCGATCTGCATAGCCTGAGCGGGTTGAATCCGCTGATTCCCGCGCACAGTCCATTTTTCAACAACGCGAAGACCGACCTGTTGCATCCCAATGCCGAAGGACATAAACGGATGGCGCGGGCGATGATGTACCAGATGCTCACCCTCCCGTCGGATTTCAAATAGCGGTTTCGACAGGATTCACAGGAACGGTGCCCCCACGCTTTCCTCAACGCTCAACTCTTTTTATCGGGCGGTGAGGGGATCGTACCGACGGGCGTTGTTGCGGCCGCGCTTCCAGAAATCGGCGAATGCGGACTGGAGCGCTTTCATGTCGATCCCTTCGAAGGCGGCTTCGGTCGCCTTCGCGCAGTCTTTGGTCTCCAGAAGCGCTTTCCGGTAGGTCGGCAGGATGGACGTGTAGGCGGCATAGCGGCGATTGGAGGGTGCGCCTTTCTGAAGGAAGTAGATCAATGCCCAGGCGGTCGAGTAGTTCAACAGCAGGCGGTCTCTGGATTTGGCGTAGAAGCCGTTATAGTCCAGGTTGATCACATCCGGAATCGCCCGGACCACTTTGTCCAGTTCCTGATCGACATGGGCTGCGCGGTTGGCGCTCTCGCCGAAGGTGACCTTGCCCCGGTTGTCGATTTTGACGCCTTCACAGAAGCAAGCTGTACCTTCGTTGTACCACATGGCGTTGGGAATCATGTCACTCGCATAGAAGAGGTATTGGTGGAACCCCTCGTGGCGGATGATTTCCATCGTGTCGGAGGCGTCCTTGCCGCCGGAGAGGATGACGAGTTCGCGGTGTCCGGGATCCCAAAGCCCGCTGCTCCACTCGTGGGACTCGCCGACGTGCCGCTTGTAGTCGTCGGCGTTCTCGAAGATGCGCACGACATGGACCTCTTCCGTCTCGGAGTAGGGCTTGACCAGTTTGACCAGCGCTTTCCGGTAGGCGGGCATGGTGTTCTGGAGGGTCTGCACCAGTCTTTTGCCGAGCGCGCTGCGAACATCGGAGAGGAAGATGTAGTCCGGGGTTTCGGCGAACCACCAGCCGTCCATGTTGGCGATACTCTTTTTGGCGGTCTCCCGGCTGGGATGGTCCGGGATTGCGTTGGGTTTACGCGAACCCGGGGTGAACGCCTTCAGTTCCTTGGTGTTGCGCCGGGCGTTGATGGCGGCGGCGCGGGAGATGGGGGCGACTGACGGGAAGAATTTGGTTTCGATCTCGGTGCGGACCTTGGCGGGAGGGGTCCCGTCGGCGATGGCGATCACGATGCAGTACCAGTCGGATGCGGTGATGGCACCGCTGGCGGAGTGGCCCTTGAGCCGGAAGAGATAGGCCAGCGTCGTTTCGTCTGGAAGGGGGTAGAAACGGACCTCGGAAAGTTTGAAGGGCGTTTTGAGTTTCTGGAAAGGCTTCGGGGTTTGGCCTGTGAAGAGGGTGAGCCATTTGAGCAACTGCCCGTCGTCATTCGGGTCGAGTGCGGCGGCATCTGTCTCCATTGCCTCGTCAAACGCTTTCCGCTCGACATGGGGACCTGCCGCCGTCGGCACGTCGGGCTTCTGGTGCGTGATGTGGCCCAGGATCATCAGGTTGTTCGACGTGTCGCGCCATTGGCCCGCGTGCTGGGTGGCATACCACAGTTCCCGCGGATCGAAGAGGTCATGATTGGTTGAGACGTCATCGATCGTGAAGGTGTAGGAGTAGATTTTGGGCTGGGCGATCGGTTCCGGTTCGCCGCCGGCGAGCAGTTTGAGATGGAGGCCGACCGCGGGATAATCCTTTTCCATCCGGAAGGTGAGCGAACCGTACGTGTGGTATGCGGCCACCAGACAAAAGAGAAGACAGACGAATCGGCTCATGGGTCACCTCACGGGATCGGGTTGGAAAAACGGGACGGATTTGACCGAAAGAAGGATCGATAGCCGGTGGCGGCTATCGATCTCCAGATGTGCGAGGAAAGGGATTAGATCGCGCGTTCGACCACGATTTCGGGGTCGATGGTTTCGCGGAGGATTCGCTCGATCCCCTGTTTCAGGGTCATGGTGGCGTGGGGGCAGCCGCCGCACGCGCCCTGCAGGCGCAGCGTGACGGTTTTGCCATCGATCGAGACCAATTCCAGATCGCCGCCATCGGCTTGCAGCATCCCGCGCAATTCTTCCAGTTTCGCCTTAATCTGTTCGTCCATACGTATGATTCCTTTTTGTGTTTGACGTGTTAAGCCCACCGCATCAGCAACGCGCCCCAGGTGAGGCCCGCGCCGAAAGCGTCCATGAGAATGATGTCGCCCTTTTTGATCCGGTTCTCCTCCAGCGCCTCGCACAACGCGATCGGAATGGTGCCGGCGGTGGTGTTGCCATATTTCTCGATGTTCACAAACACCTTTTCCGGCGGAAGCTCCAGCCGTTTTGCGACGGCGTCGATAATCCGGATGTTCGCCTGGTGCGGGATCAGGAGGGAGACGTCGGAAGGGGCCAGCCCCGCATCCTCCAGCACCTGGAGGGCGCATTCGTTCATCGTCCGGACCGCCTGTTTGAAAACCTCGTTCCCCTGCATGGTGATATAGGTTCCGTCGTACTCGGGATGCTTGACGCAACCGCTGTTGACCAGCTTCAGCAGGTCACCGTAATTGCCGTCGCCGCCGATCTTGAAGGTCAGGAGGCCATCGCCCGCCGCGCAGGGGGAGAAGACCGCCGCGCCGGCGCCATCCCCGAAGAGGATGCACGAACCACGATCCTTCCAGTTCAGGATCCGGCTGTTGATCTCGACACCGATAACCAGCACATGGTTCATGGCACCGGAGGCGATCATGCTCCAGGCGATGGAAGAACCGTAGATGAAGCCGGAACAGGCGCAGTAGATGTCGAGCACGCCGGCTTTGGTGGCGCCGATCGCGCGCTGCACGATACAGGCGGTATTCGGGAAGATGGTGTCGGGGGTGGAGGTCGCGACGAGGATCAGGTCGATCTCGGATGCCGGGAGGTTGGCGGCTTTCAAAGCGTCTTGGGCGGCTTTGATGGAGAAGGTGGACGAATACTCGTCCTCAGCGGCGATCCTTCTCTCTTTGATTCCGACCCGCTGGGTGATCCACTCGTCATTGGTGTTGACGATCTTCTCCAGGTCGAAATTGGTCAGGCGCTTTTCCGGTAGCGCCTTTCCTACGCCTGCGATCTTGGCTCCTCTTCGTTCACTCATCGCGACTGTCCCTTTAGCAAACACACTTTTCCTTAAAGAAGGAAAACATCATTGTAAACAACCTTCACGGGAAAAACAACCTAAGTTTTTCATCTGGCGGTTTTGGGGGGAAATGGTCAGGAGGCGTGTGGCGGGGACGAACGGGAAGGATGTGTATCCTTGCTTGAACCGCAACGCGCGGTTTTGATACACTGGCTACGAACGAAGGTTAAAAGGGTTGAGGGTTGGACGTTGAGCCATTTTAAAGAGTAAAGGAGAGAACACCGATGAAGAAGATGCTGCGTTTGGGCGTATCGCTGGTCCTGTTCGCTGTCACGGCCGGCGGTTTTCTGGTTACATGGGGCGCGATGGGTTCCAATGGAGGAAGTGGAAACCGATTGGCCGCTTCGCCGGTGGAGGATGCCAAGCCTGCGGAGATTCAGAAGGATGGCGAATACACCAGCAAGGATGATGTGGCGAAGTACATCCGGAAGTTTGAGGGGCGCCTTCCCAAGAATTTCATCACCAAGGCGCAGGCGCGGGCGCTCGGTTGGAACGGCGGGCCGCTGGAGCCCTATGCTCCCGGTAAATCTATCGGCGGGGACCGTTTCGGGAATTACGAGCGCCGTCTGCCGCAGGACAATTACAAGGAGTGCGATATCGACACGAAGGGGAAACCGCGCGGGGCGAAGCGTTTGGTCTTCACCCTGAAAGGCAAGCGCATTTACTACACCGCCGACCACTACAACACCTTTGAGGAGGTCAAATGATGGCTACCGCAAAAACGGAATACCGGATCGATCTGGCGAATGTGACGGACGGCGAAGCCCTCCACAACGCGTTGGCGGCGGCTCTGCCTCTTCCAGAATATTATGGACGGAACCTCGACGCCTTTTATGATGTCCTGACGGAGTTCGGCGGCAACTGGCGGATCGTTTTCCGGAACGCCGATTCGGTCTGCCAGGCGTTCCGCGACCTCTGCGCGGACGCGATGGCGGAGACGGAAGGGCTCGAAATCGTTTTCCTCAATGCTGGGGAACGTCCCCGCCGTCCACGCGGCGCGGGTCCAAGGTCCAAGGTCAAAGGTCAAAAACCGAAGACGACGGGATCAGGGAAGAAGGAAGCGTGAGTCGGGAATGGGGATGAAGCGTGGCGGAGGGTTGCGATGTTTGATTTGACGACGGATGCTGAAGTGATGGAGACGATTCGCCGGGCGCTGGCGGAGGATATCGGGTCGGGTGATGTGACCACCTTGGCACTGGTGGATCCGGAGGCGGTCGGTACGGGCGAGATTCTGGCCCGGGAAGCGTGCCGCGTCGCGGGTGTCTGCGTTGGGCGGGCGGTCCTGACCTGTGTCGATCCCGGCATTGAGGTGACGGAGGTCCGTTCCGATGGCGATGCCGTCGAGGCCGGCGGAACCATCCTGACCCTTCGCGGGAAGGCCGCCTCCATCTTGACGGCCGAACGGGTCACGCTGAATTTCATGCAACGGATGTGTGGGATCGCCACGCTGACCAGCCGTTTCGCCGAGGCGGTCAAGCCTTATGGCACGATGATCCTCGATACGCGGAAAACCACGCCGGGACTTCGCAAATTCGAGAAGTTCGCCGTTTTGTGCGGGGGAGGAACCAACCATCGGTTCGGGCTTTTCGACCGCGTGCTGATGAAGGACAACCACCGGAAACTGTGGCTCGGGGGTGATCCCGACCGGTTGGATCTGGCGGTGGAGGCGGCCCGCAAGGCCTATCCGGATCTGATGGTTGAGGTGGAGGTCGAATCGATTGAGGAGTGCCGGAGCGCCCTGCGCGCCAAGCCCGAATGGATCATGCTCGACAACATGGATTGCGAGCGGATGCGGGAGTGTGTGGCGCTCTGCAAGGGGATCAGCAAAACGGAGGCATCCGGCGGGATCACGTTGCCGCGCGCGGCGGAGGTTGCGGCGACCGGCGTCGATGCGATCTCGCTCGGTTGCCTGACTCACTCCGCGCCGTCGGTCGATCTTTCGCTGGAATGGCGGGTGGAGGCGTAGAACCATGCGTGTGGTTGTGATCGATGTCGGGAACACCTCGACGGGAATCGCGTTGTGGGCCAACGGGAAAATCTCACGGGTGAGCCATATCAACGGCGGGATTCTCCGCGAACCGGACGCCTGTTCGGCGGCGGTCCGCAAAGCGGGCGCGGGCGGGGTGGACGGTGCGATTCTCGGATCGGTCGTTCCGCGTGTGAATACCCTTTGGCAATGGCTGGTGGAGAGCGCGCTGGGCCACCCGCTTCTCCTCGTCAGCCCGACCCTGCCGCTTGATGTGACAATCGATTATCCCCAACCCGATAAACTCGGTGCGGACCGGTTGGCCGATGCCTGCGGCGGGGTTTGCCGGTACGGCGCGCCGATCATCGTGGCCGATTTCGGTACGGCGCTAACCTTCGATTGCGTCACGTCAGACCGACGTTACATCGGCGGCGTGATCGCGCCCGGTCTGCCGCTGATGGTGGATTATCTGGAGGAGCGGACCGCGCAACTCCCGCGTCTGAAACTGACGGGGAAGTGTCCGGCGATGGGCCGCAGTTCCATGCAGGCGATGCGGATCGGGGCGCAGGTGGGTTACCGGGGTATCGTGCGCGAGATCGTTCACTATGTGCGGCAGTCGATGAACGCGCCGGATGCCCGGTTGATCGCGACCGGCGGATACGCGGGGTGGGCGTTGAACGGGAGCGGCATGGATTTTGTGATCGACCCGACCTTGACCCTCTTCGGATTGGGCCGGATTTTCGAACGGACGGCACAGCGGAACGGAAACGGCGGAGAGGCGCGGAAATGAGAAGGAGCATCGTTATCTGGTTGGCATGCGCGTGTGCGGCATGCGCGGCGGAGAAGAAGTTCATCGGCCACGGTTGGGATCTTCTGGCGGTTTCTCCCGCCGAGGTGCTGGCTCACGCGGAAGCCTTCGACAAGACGGCATTGGATGGCGTGACGCTCTGCCTGAAAAAGGTACTGCCCGATGGACGGCATCTTGCCTATTCGACGATCATGAACGATCCCGAATGGACCGAGGAGGCCTTTGCGGACCAGATTCCCATCTTCCGGCAGATCGTGAGCCACCCCTCCCTGCGGGAGTGTTTTCTCGCCTGTTTCTGCGCACCGAACAAGCGGCTGGCGTGGCAGGACGACGCCGCATGGGCGCGGGCCGAGAACAATCTGGCCGTTCTGGCGGGATTGGCGAAGAAGGGCGGTTTGCGTGGCGTGCTGATCGACCACGAGGATTATCCGAACTCCCGGCAGTTCTTCCGGATCCCGACCGATCCCCCGTTCGCCGAAACGGCCCGGTTGGCCCGTCAGCGGGGCGCGCAACTGATGACGGCGATGACGAAGAGCTATCCCGATATGACCTTCCTCTCCTTCTGGTTCCTTTCGATGAACCGGTCCTTGATGGATTCGGATGACCCGATGGCGGCGGCGGAGAATGCCTCTGACGTCTGGCCGGCCTTCTTCAACGGGATGCTGGATGCGCTTCCGCCCACCGCCCGGCTGGTTGACGGTGACGAGCACGCTTACCGGTATGAGGCGTCGCGGAATGACTTTTTTGTCTCCGCGTGGTATCAGCGACAGGGCGCGTTGAAACTTGTCGCGCCCGAGAACTGGAAGAAGTATCGGGAACAGGTGCTGACGGGATTCGGCCTCTATCTGGATGTGTATATCAACAAAGAGGGTGATCCGTGGTATTTCGGGCCGGTCAACGGTTCGCGGCTGAACCATTTCGAGGCGAATGTGAGGCAGGCGGCGAAGGTCGCCTCCGAATACGTCTGGGTCTACGGCGAAAAGTCGCCGTGGATTGCATGGAGCGGCATTGGCGCAACGAAATACGAAGGTAAACCGTCATGGGAGGAGTGTCTTCCGGGCTTGGCGGAGGCGATGGTTGGCGCGAAAGATCCGAAAGCGTTGCTGGCGATGCGTCTCGCGGCGCTGCGGAAAGCCGGCGCGATGACGAATCTCGCCGTGACGGTGACAGCCCCGGCGGATGCGCCGCTTCCGCCGGACGGGTTCCGCCCGGACGGTCTTCCCCGTCCCTGGTTCTGCTGGCAGGATGAAAATTTCGCGCAGGGCGTTTTTGGGCTCGACGGGAAGGTCGGCGATGGCGACACCTCCTCGCTCTGTATGAAAGGGGTCGGGCATGGCTGTTTTGGTTTTCCGCTGGATGGCGTGAAACCCGGCGAATCGTATGTCGTCCGCTTTTCCGCCAAAGGCACCGTTCCCACCACCGCCAACGCCTCGTGGCAGAAGGACGGCGTCTGGCAATGGCAGATCCCGTCCGCCACCCTCTTCCTGCCGCCCGCCCGGACGGCGGAAGAGTGGCGCCGGTCCGAATCTCTGGTCCGCATCCCGGAGGGTGTCAACCGGATGGTCATCCTCCTGGGCGCCAAGCAGGGGCCGGATGACAAGACTTGGTTTGACGATCTCCAGATCTACCGTTGTCGCTGACCGGTGCGGTCGCCGCGCGGAGACCGGCCTCACTCAAAATCGAAACCGGGAAGACGTTGCTCGACATCCTGCACAGGGCGGAAGGTGTGGCGATGTTCGGGACAGGAGCCCAGCCGGTAGAGTCCGGCCAGGTGACTTTGGGAACCGTAGCCCTTATTCTCGGCGAAATGGTAGCCGGGATAGCGCGCGTCAAGCGCGATCATCAGATGATCCCGCGTCACCTTCGCCATCACGCTCGCGGCGGCAATCAGAAAACTCTTGGCGTCCCCTTTGACAATCGCGGTGGAGGGGACAGGAAGCCCCTTCACCGGCAATCCGTCCACCAGCACATGGGTCGGCGGTCCGGACAACGCCTCGACGGCCCGGCGCATCGCCAGATGGGTCGCCGCGAGAATGTTGATCCGGTCGATCTCCTCCGCAGAAGCGGATCCCGTCGCCGCATCCACGCCGGGCGTATGCGTCAGGATTTCGAAGAAGCGTTCGCGCTGTAAGGCGGTCAGCTGTTTCGAATCGGTCAACTGTGCCAACTCGCCCCGGTAGAGCCGTTCGGCCACATTGGGCGGCATCATCACCGCGCCGGCGACCACCGGACCCGCCAGGCAACCCCGGCCGGCCTCATCCACGCCCGCCACCCGGACGGACCCTTCCGCCGACCACAATTCCCGTTCAAACGCCAACAGATCGGTTGTTTCCCCGTCTGAATCCATTGTCAAATCCTTTAAGGCGCCAGGTGTCAACTTCTCAATGCGAACTGGATAAGCGGCATTCGACAACCCATCCCCTAAAACCCTTTAATCTTTTACCCTTCTGCATACACTTTGGATAAGGCCGTCCATTGCCCGACGGTCAACTCTTCCGGGCGGATGCGTGGCTCCAGGCCAGCCGCCGCAAGCCGTTGCGCCAGTACCTCGTCGGTACAGGCCAGCAACCCGGTCTGGCGGCGCAACAGACTGCCCAACTGTTTCCGGCGATGCATGAACCCCTGGCGTGAGAGGGCGAAATAGCATTCCCGTTCCGCTTCGGAGAGCGGGCAGGGATGCGCGTCCAGCCGGACAACCGTTGACTCCACCTCCGGTTTCGGCCAAAAGCATCCGCGATCGACCGTCCGGACCAGCGAGACATCGTAATCCAGCTGGAGCCATACACCCGCCTGTCCACGGTCCGCCGTGCCGGGCTGTGCCGCGAAACGTTCCGCGACCTCCGTCTGGACCAGTAAGACAAACCGTTTCGGGGCGGCCTTTTGGAACGCCACATCCAGCAGGATCCGCGTCCCGACCGAGTAGGGGAGGTTCGACACACACGCTTGAAAACCATCCTTCAGAAGCGTCGGCCAATCGACCGTCAGCGCGTCGGCTGTGATCACCTGGAGCCGGGGGGGATTTCCCAACGCCTCCGCCAAGCGCTCCGCCAGCCGACGATCCTTCTCGATTGCGATCACCTCCGCGCCTGTGGCCAACAGCGCTTCCGTCAGGACCCCCAGGCCGGGACCGATTTCCAGAATCCGCGCCGGTCCCTGTGACAGGTCGATCTCAGCCGCCGCGACGATCGCCTCCAGCGCATGGCGGTCTACCAGAAAATTCTGCCCGAGCGCCTTGTTCGGGTGAAACCCGTTCTCGATGCACCAGGCCTTGACCTGCGACGGCGATGTCAGATTCATGACGCTTACGGATTGTTCTTCGGCAATTCGAAGATTTTGATGTAGGCGTCCGCGCGAAGCCGCTCGATCCACGCCTTATAGAGTTTGTCGGCCTCCTTCATCCGCAGCCGGTTCTCGACCAGCGGTGACGCCTCTTCAAACGTCAGAATCCGCGCGTCCTGCACCTCATCCTTACGGACGATGTAGCCGTATCCGTCCAGGATCAACACGTCCGAGACCTCTCCCGCCGAGAGTTTGTGGACGACCTCGGCGATCTCCGCGCGGAACACGTCGTCCGGGTTGACCTTGCCCCACGATCCGCCCTCTTTCGCCTTGGCATCTTTCGAATACTTCTGCGCCAGCGAGGCGAAGGTCTCGCCCGCCTCCAGCGCCATCTTGATCTTGCCCGCGCGGATGATCACCGAATCCTCGCCCGCCTCCGGCGGATCAAGGATGATCATGCTCACCGCCGTCGCCGTCTCGGTCTGATACCGCGACCGGTTCTTGTCATACTCCTCACGGATCTGCGAGGGCGTCGGCTCGACATTCTTATCGACGTTCTTGTAGCGCATCGCCTGGATGGTGAGGTCCTCCTGGATCATGCCGCGCCACTCCTCTTCCGTGATCCGCATCTCCGAGAGTTGCTCCAGCAGTTTCGCCTTATCGTTCTTGAAGCGCTTCTCGATGATCTCCCGAACCCGGTTGTCCACGGCCCAGCTCTGCAGTTCGAGTTTACTCTTGCGGGCGGAGGCCAGAATCAACTTTCGGTCGATCAGCGCGTTCAGTGTCTGCGAATAGAGTTCGCGCAGCCGCGTCTCGCTGAGCCGGCCGCCGCTGACCTCGACCCACGGGCTCCGCCGGACCTCGTTCATGACATCCGCGATCGTGATCGTCTCGGAATTGACGTACGCCGCCACACCGTCGATCAGCATCGCGGCGCTTCGCGGGGATTCGTTCGTTTCGATGCCCATCGCGAATCCCGCCGTCATCACACAAACCGCCAACCACTGGAAGTGTTTCATCACCATCGTCCTTTTATTCGTTGTCCTCAACCTCAATCACTTTGCCGTTAAAGGTTTTCATCGCCTGCTGGAAGGCGAGATTGTCATAGATCGCCGCCGAAGGCTGCGTGGAGACCCGTTTCGGCTGCTGCGGAACGGGCTCGGGCGGGGAAGGGGGCGGTGCCGCCTGTTCCGCCACAGCCGAGGCGGGCCGGGCCGGGCTTGGGGCGGTTCGCGTAGGGGTGGGGGGCGGAGGCGGAACCGCCGGGTGTGCCGCCACCGGGGCCGCATCGGCGGCGCGCATGGCGCCAGCCGTTCCCGAGTCGAGCGCGTTGAGACGGCGAAGGATTTCATCCAGCGTCACCGTCCGGGCGATCCGCGCGCACCGGATCAGCGCCATTTCGATCAGCGTCCGCACCGAGAGGGCGAACCGGAGCCGTCCCTCTACCTCCGAGAGGTGTTCCGCGATCTGAAGCACGCGCGACGCGTCCGCAAGCGGCGCCTGCGCGGCGAGCGACCGGATCTGTTCCGGTGTCGCGTCGAGGTTCGCCATTCCTTCGCCCACATGCTGATACACCAGCAGGTTTCGGAAATACTCCATCAGTTCGACCGTCAGCCGCCGCATATCCTTACCCGCGCTGTCGAAGCGGTCGATCAGGCTCAGGATGGTCGCCATGTCGCCCTTAAGGACGGCTGTCGCCAGCTCCTCCATCGATTTTCGGGAGACCAGACCGAAGACGGCCAGCACGTCCTCTTCCGTCAGGGCATCGCCCTTGAAGGAGATCAGCTGGTCGAGCGCCGAGAGCGCGTCGCGCATGCCGCCCTCCGCGCCGCGCGCCACCGCCAGCAGGGCATCGTCTTCAATCGTGATCTTCTCGGCGGAACAGATGTGGCGCAGACGCGAGACGATCATCGGCGTGGCGATCCGCCGCAGGTCAAACCGTTGGCAGCGGGAAATGATCGTTGGGAGGACCTTGTCCCCCTCGGTCGTGGCGAAGATGAACTTTACATACGGCGGCGGCTCCTCCAGCGTCTTCAGCAGGGCGTTGAAGGCGGAGGGAGTGAGCATGTGGACTTCGTCAATGATGTAGATCTTGTATTTGCAGCTGACGGGGGAGAACTGGATCCGGTCGAGGATCCCGTGAACGTCATCGACCTTGTTGTTGGACGCACCGTCGATCTCGATCACATCCAGGGAGTGGCCCTCGGTAATCGCCCGGCACACCTCGCATGTTCCGCA
Organism: Verrucomicrobia bacterium UBA1211; assembly: GCA_002309585.1. GTDB lineage: Bacteria > Verrucomicrobiota > Kiritimatiellia > RFP12 > UBA1067 > UBA1211. Next base: position 42,438 of record DBXN01000085.1, on the reverse strand, counting down.
CGGTTCAACGCCGTTTGGATGCTCGCAGTTGATGGCCTTGGCGAAAATTCGCGACAAGGTCGTCTTCCCAATCCCGCGCGGACCGACAAAGAGATAGGCATGCGCCACCCGCCCCGATTCGATCGCGTGTTTCAGCGTCCGGGTGACATGCTCCTGCCCCACCACGTCGTCAAACGTTTTGGGGCGCCATTTCCGTGCTAATACCTCATAAGCCATAACGGAAATAGTGTACCGATTTCGGGAGGATGTTGCAAATACGCATTCGCGAAAAACGCGAATCCGCAGGGGAACGTTCCGGGAAGCGTCCAGATGACTCTAACGGCTGGGGTTGAGGCCGTCGGTCATTGTCTGGATGGCGCGGATCGCGGTATAGGGATCGGCCGATCCGCACACGGCCCGGACCACCGCCCAGTTCCGCGCCCCACGGCGCACCAGATCCGGCAGCGTCTCGGCGTTCAGGCCTCCGATGGCCACCGCCGGGAAAGGAACCGCTTCGATCATCTGAATCGCGCGGTCCACACCCAGTACCGGGTCGGGGATTTTCTTGGTGGGCGTCGGGAAGACGGGCCCCACGCCGATATAGTCGGGATGGACCGCTTTTGCGGCGATCGCCTGCGTCAGCGAGTGCGTCGAGAGCCCGACGATACCCAGTTCCGGATAGCGTTTCCGGACCTCCTCGACCGGCATGTCGCCTTGTCCGACATGTACGCCGTCGGCGTGGACCTCCGCCGCGATCGAGGGGTCGTCATTGACGATGAACCGCGTCGCCGTGCCGGCGGTGATTGCCCGCAATTCGGAGGCGACGGCGATGATCTCCTCCCGCCGCGCCTCCTTCATCCGCAACTGGACCATCCGGACGCCGGCCTTGACCGCCGCCTCGCAGCAGCGGGCGTATCCCACAACCGGATCGGTCAGCACGAGATAGAGACCGAAGTCCTCCATCACGCCTCCAGGTCCGCCTTCACGATCTCCGCGATCTTCCGGCCGCTCTTCAGCATTCCTCCGAAGATCGGTCCCATCCGGAATCCGCCCTGGACGTTGTTCGCCGCCATGCCGGAGGCGTAGAGGCC
>DBXN01000085.1:311-41318 GCA_002309585.1 Verrucomicrobia bacterium UBA1211 | reverse complement strand
CCGAGGATGCCGCCGGTGGGGGAGTCGATCGAGACGCCGGCCTTGTTAACCGCCTTGTTGATGATCTCGCTGGGGTGGCCGGTCCCATCGATCAATGCGCGGGACGTCACCACCAGCGGATCGACATGCATCTCCAGCCGCGCCACGGGGTTCCAGTTGATCACCACGCCGGAGACCACGCCGTCATGCATCACGATATCCTCAACCTTAACCGTGTTGAAAATGACCGCGCCCGCCTTCCGCGCCCCGAAAATGAGGCCGGAGGCCATCTCTACCGAATCCACCGTGTGGTAGTCCGCGTCATAGGGCACCGTGGTGATGCCGAATTCCCGCAAAATCTCAGCCGCGTCGTTCTGGACGGTCACCTCGTTCATCAGCATCCCGCCGCCCCAGGTTCCGCCGCCGGGCGCGAGTTTCGATTCATACATCGCCACCTTGAAGCCCGCCTTGGCGAGATCGTGCGCCGCGACGAGCCCGCTCGGCCCCGCCCCGACGATCGCCACATCGACCGCGAGATGATCCTCTAATTTTCTGAAAAACCTCCGGACAATCGCTCCGGAGATGACCTCTTCCATGACTGCGGATTCCGCGTTACTCATTTTCGTCCTTTCCTACGCCGGCATTACCCGGTTCAGGTTCTACGGGTTTTTCTCAACCGGAACGCACCCTGCGTCCAGTACCCCGATCGAAAGTGAGTGAACTATACCAAACCTCGCCTTACCCCGTCAACGGCAGAACACCTCCGTCATGGTTCGCGTGATTAGCCACCCGTCTGTGTGAACGCGGGAATAGCGAGCGGCGGGGCATGACGGCCCCGCAACCCAAACCTTTACATACGTGAGCGCGGGAATAGCGGCTTTATTTCCGAGTACGGCCGTGGTACTCCTGCAACGTGTAGACGGCCAGTTCGCCGCCGCTGGCGCCGTTTTCGACCAGACCGGAGACGGCGGCCTCAAAACCCGCCAGCGTGGTGGTGACCGGCACTCCCGCCGCGACCGCCGTCGAACGGAGGCGGATGCTGTCGCCCGACGCCTCGCCGCCCGATTCGGAGGTGTTCACGACCCACCCGATTTCGCCCGCCCGGATGAGATCCACCGCGTTGGGGCGGCCGCGCGAAATCCGGAAGATCGCCTTTGAGGGGATGCCCCGTTCCCACAGGAGGGTTGAGGTACCGCATGTGGCGTAGATGCCGTAGCCGAGCCGTTCCAGTTCCGCCGCGAGTTCCGCCGCGCGGGCCTTGTCCTCATCCCGGACGGAGAGGAAAAGGTTCCCCCGCTTCGGAAGCGGGCTTCCCGCCGCCACCTGGCTCTTGAAGTAGGCGGCTTCGGGGTCGAAATCGATCGCCATCACCTCGCCGGTCGATTTCATCTCCGGTGAAAGGGTGATCCGCGCGCCGGGGAATTTCACGAAGGGGAAGACCGCCTCCTTGACGCAGGTGTAGCGGGGCATGATTTCCTGTGTGAAGCCGATCTCCGAGAGCTTTTCGCCCACCATGCAGCGGGCGGCGTATCCCGCCAGCGGAACCCCGATCGCCTTGGAGACGAAGGGGACGGTACGGGAGGCGCGGGGGTTGACCTCGATCATCCAGATCTCGTCATCCTTCACGGCCAGTTGCAGATTCATCAGCCCAATGACATGAAGCCGCTGGGCGAAGATCTCCGCGTAACGCTTGACCTCCGCCAGCGTTTTTGGGGTGAGGTTTCGGGGAGGGGTCACCGCCGCCGCGTCACCCGAGTGGCAGCCCGCCGCCTCGACGTGTTCCAGCACGGCCCCGACCACCGTCGTCTCGCCGTCCGAGATGCAATCGACATCCAGTTCGATGGCGTTCTCCAGAAACTTGTCGATCAGGATCGGTTTGCCTTCCGCCGCAGCGACCGCCTCCGCGACATAGGCGTCCAGTTCGCTTTCGGCATAGACGATCGCCATGCCGCGTCCGCCCAAGACAAAACTCGGCCGCACCAAAACCGGGTAACCGATCGTCAAGGCGATCTGACGTGCGTCCTCCACCGAGTGCGCGATTCCGCTCGCCGGCTGCCGCATTCCGACCTCGTTCACCAGCGCCCGGAAGAAGTCGCGGTCCTCCGCCCGGTCGATGTCTTCCGACGCGGTCCCGATCACCCGCGCCCCGGCGGCCTTGAGCCGCGCCGCGAGGTTCAGCGGGGTTTGCCCGCCGTACTGGACGATCACGCCGTCGCATGCCTCCCGCTCGTAGACCGCCATCACATCCTCAAAGGTGAGCGGTTCGAAATAGAGCCGATCCGAGGTGTCATAATCGGTCGAAACCGTTTCGGGGTTGGAGTTGACCATCACGACCTCATAGCCGCGTTCACGCAAGGCGAATGCCGCATGGCAGCAGCACCAGTCAAACTCGATACCCTGCCCGATCCGGTTAGGGCCGCCGCCGAGGACCATGATCTTCCGCTTGGGATTGATGGCCGTTGACGCTTCCTGATCGCCATCGGCATCCATCGCGTAATACGAATAGTAGTAGGGGGTGATCGCCTTGAACTCCCCCGCGCAGGTGTCTACCGCGCCGAACTCGGGGCGGATGCCGAACGCAAGCCGTTTGCTTCGCACAGTGGCTTCGTCGCAGCCGATCGCTTCGGCGATCTCCCGGTCGCTGAACCCCATCGTCTTCGCCTGCCGCAGCAAATCCGCCTCCAGCGCGGCCGCGCCCGTTTCGGCCAGAAACGCCCTGAACGCGGCGATCTCCTCCAGTTCCCGTTTGAACCATGGGTCATACGCGCTTTCGTCATGATAGCGCAACGGCGCCTCCAGCGAACGCGCCGCCTTCAGGTAGGCTTGCTTGAAGGTCCGCCCGATCGCCATCACCTCGCCCACGGCCTTCATCTGTGTGCCGAGCCGCGTGTCGGCTCCGGGGAACTTCTCGAACGCGAAACGTGGGATCTTGACCACCACGTAATCCAACGCCGGCTCGAAGCAGGAGGGGGTGCAGCGGGTGATGTCGTTCGCGATCTCGTCCAGCGTGTAGCCCACCGCCAGAAGCGCGGCGATCTTCGCGATCGGGAAACCGGTCGCCTTTGACGCCAACGCCGATGAGCGCGAGACGCGGGGATTCATCTCAATGATGATGCGGCGTCCGGTTTTCGGATCGACCGCCCACTGCACATTGGAACCGCCGGTCTCGATCCCGATCTTTTCCAGCACGCGGATCGAGTCGTCCCGCATCGCCTGGTATTCCCGGTCCGTCAGCGTCAGGATCGGCGCGACGGTGATGGAGTCGCCCGTATGGACACCCATCGGGTCGATGTTCTCGATGGAACAGACGATCACCGCGTTTCCCGCCCGGTCGCGCATGACCTCCATCTCATACTCTTTCCAGCCGATCAGCGATTCCTCAATCAGGACCTCACGGTTCAGCGACGCCTCCAGGCCGCCCGTGACGATCCGCCGGAATTCCGCCGCGTCATGCGCGATACCGCCGCCTGTCCCGCCGAGGGTGAACCCCGGACGGACGATCAACGGCCAGGTCCCGATGGTCCGCGCGACCGCCTCGGCCTCCTCCATCGAATGGGCGCTGCCCGAACGCGGCATATCAAGCCCCAATTCCCGCATCGCCTCCTTGAAACGCTGCCGGTCCTCTGCGCGGCTGATCGCCTCGGCATCCGCGCCGATCAGCTCCACGCGGTAGCGGCGCAGCACGCCGGATTTCTCCAGCTCCATCGCCAGATTCAACGCCGTCTGCCCGCCCAGCGTCGGCAGGATGGCGTCTGGCCGTTCCCGGCGGATCACCTCATGGAGCACATCAACCGTCAGGGGTTCGATGTAGGTGTGGTCGGCGCGTTCCGGATCGGTCATCACCGTTGCCGGGTTCGAATTCACGAGAACGACCTCAAAGCCCTCCCGCTTGAGCGCTTTCACCGCCTGCACGCCGGAGTAGTCGAACTCACATCCCTGCCCGATGACGATCGGGCCCGCGCCGATAATCAGAATCTTCTTGATGTCTGTGCGTTTCATTAAACAAAGAAGAACGCACGTTCCATGCCAACTTTCGGTTCCCTCGATCCCGCTGGCGAATCCCCGTCCCGGCTGTTACAAAACCTGTAATGCCTCCGCGCGGATTTTACATTTTCCGTTTTTCGCTCCGTTGTCCCTTCGCTTTCGGGAGATGCTTGGTGATGCGGTCGAGGATTTCCGCGTAGTCCTCACGCGGAACAAAGATTTCCTTTTGGCCGCTTTTCGTCTGGAGTGTGATCGTGCCCGCCGTACGGTCCCCAACGAGCGTCTTCACCTTCGCGAAGTCCACCTTGATACCCTTTTCGGAGGTGTCATGGAGCAATCCTCGCATGGCCATCTTCTGATTCGGCCGTCCGGGCATGAGTAGCATGATCCAGGTGAATCCGCGCAGGAACTTCATGCGCCCGGGGCAATGGACGATGCGCCGTTCCTTGATGCCCTTCCCGTCCACCGTGTATTCGCGCTCATGGACACCCCCGTTCGCCCACGCCCAAATGGAGTAGGCGATGATTGAAAGGAGGATCCCGCCGCCGAGGATGTATCCCCACAATTTGCATTGGAAGAGGAAGAAGTCCTTCGACATGGAGCCGATGCAGAGCAGGTTCACCAGCACAAAACAGATCGCCACCGTGATCCCCAAAGCGATGAACACGGCCTTGAGGTTCGACCATTCCCTGTAAAGATTTGTGGTGTGCGTCCACGTGAACGTACCGTTGTCGTTCCGCGTCATGGGCGGCTCCTTTTCTGTGGCCTCAATTTCTGGTTGTGAGGGTGAAAAATGAACGGGATGCCGAGTCAGGCCATCCCGTTCATCCTGATCTGTTTTCCGGTACGGGATCAGTCGAATTTCGCTTTGCGGAACTCCACGCCGGTCAACTTGGCGGGATAGCCCGTCACCGTCACGGTCGCCTCGTTCCAGAAGAAGAACCACTTGTAGGTGACCTCATAGCGGGTACCCACCAGCGAATCGCAGCCGGCTTTCTCGCACGCCAGGGCGTAGGCGCCCGATTTCGCGCGGAGGATGGAGGCCTGCGGATAACCCATGTGGACGACATCGTCCGCCAGATGCTGCGACATGCCGCCGACCGTAAACCAGTTCCACTGGCCGACCGGAACGATGCCGACAACCTGCTCGCTGGCCGACACCGGCGTTGTGGCGATATCGTACTTTTCATACGCGATGTCCCGCACGATTTTCGGTTTCAGATCGGCGTCGCCGCCATCATTCTTGCAATTCGTCACGCAGCCGCTGACCAGCGCGACCGCCGCCACTGCCATCATCACTCGCTTCATATTCCTGCTCCTTTCGCATCGGCGCCTCACGCGTTCCACCCGGACTCCCGGAACCGCCGAACCCTTCACACAAATCACCCAAAGTGTACCATATCCTCCAAACCGAAACAATCCCCATGTGGCGGATTACGGCTGCTTCGGTTTGTTGTAACCGCCCCTTCGTACCCAGCAGCTGCGGCATTCACAGGCGTCATCGCGTCCGCAGGTGCCCTGCACATCCTGGGCGGGGTGAGGTTTGAGCGCCGCGCGGCAGAGCGCCAGCAGCTCGTCGCGGTCCTCGGCGCGGCAGAGCCACAGCACGCGGCTCTTCGTCTCGTCACCCCGGTTCACCAGCGCGTCGAACGGCTGCGCCGCGACCTCCGCGCCCACCTTCGCCGCCACCGCCTCGCGCAGCGCCTTTTCGCCCGCGGGGTCTGCCGCGCGCGTTTCGGGACGGTTCCAGCCGTAACCGCCGAGCGAGTATTCCGGTACGGAGAGATCCATCCACAGGATGAGTGTACGCCACTCGTCCCGCGTGAGTTTCGGACCGTGGCCGGCCATCAACCGTTTCGTGAGCGCGCTTCCTGCCGCGAAATTCTCGCCCGGTTTGGTGATGTCGGGTTCGCTGTAACTGTGGATATACGCCACCTGCTTGTCGCGCACGAGCCGTCGGTGTCCTTCCGCACCGATGAAACTGGGCGCCTTGCCCAGACCGTGGCAGGCGATGCATTTGCGGTCGAAAATCGGCTGCACCGAGAGCGCGTAGCGGAAACACCCGGGATAGCCGAGATCCACTTCGGGTTTCAGCTCATGCAGGGTCATTCCTTCCGGGCGCCGCGCCGCGATCCGGCTGGTGCGCTTGTCCTCATGGCAGCCCGTGCAACCCTGGACCTCGCCCTTCTGCGCATAGATGAAACTCCGCATCGTCAGGATGGCGATGCCGTTCGTGTCGATCGCCTGCAGTTGCAGCGGCACGCCGGCTGGAATGCGGAACGCCGCCGATCCGTCCGCGTTCACGGGAACCGTTCCCAGCGGTTCCTTATGGAGCGCGAGATCGAGGTTCCACTCCACCGTGTCCCGGCGGGCGATCGGCAGATTGTGCAGGCGGTTCACGCGCAGTGCGGCGATCGATCCTTTCGGAATGCCGTGCCGGCTCTCATAGCAGTTCTCCACATAACACACGCCCGTGTTGTCCGCACCGGCATCGACGGGCGGGGATGCGAGCGCCGGTGGCCGCGGCCGCTTCACCAGCGGGATCGGGTTGTACGTGCCCCATGCGGGGTCTTTGTAGATCAGTTCACGTCCGCCCAGCGTGTCCACCAACCAGATCGCGCTTGAACGCGGTTCCGGCCAGGCGGCCATGCCTTCGGCGCGTTTCGGATGGCTCGGCGGATACCAACCGGGATCGTCGGTGTAGCTCGCGAAGAAGAGCGTGTCGTTCACCGGCATGGGTGCCGCATAGTAGCCGGGGAACTTCCATCCCTCGCTTTCCGGGAAGGGGATTTCCGGCGTGAGGCGCGTCACGGGGTCGGTGCCGTCCTCGCCCTTCCGCGCGTCGAAAAGGAACAGGGAACCGCCCGTGACCATGTGGTGGGCGCCGCCGGTCGCGACGAGGACGGGCGAACCGGGGATGCGTTTCGCCTCGGTTACCACGAAGATGTTACGGGAATAGTTGCCGTACAGGTGTGAGACGGCCGTTCCGTCCGGACGCATGGCCCAAAGGGATTGGAACGGAACGGCGTTCCGGTCGATGTAGTCCCACCGCGTGTAGGCCAGTCGTCCGTCCTCCATGACCGACGGTTCCCACTCGTTCGCCTCGCCGAACGAGAGCTGGCGCACGTTGCAGGTGAAGGGCGCCGTCGCTCCCACGGGCGGCACCTCGCCCCGGTAGAGCAGGAAACTCGGCGTGTAGCGGCCCCAGTGGCAGCGGCCGAAACTTTGGCAACGGGTTGAGGTGAACACGAATCCGCCATCGGGCAGGTAGCAGGGGTCGAGATCCTCGATCAGCACCGTCTGGCGTCCTTCCGCGGTCTCCATCGGATCGCCGGGTCCGCCGGTCAGCTGGCGCACCCAGCTGCCGTCCGCCGCGCATTCGTAGATGAAGTAACGCCTGTGTACCAGATGGTGTTCGGGCACGTTCGGATCCATGATTTTCGGGACCTTCAACCGGACGGCATCGGCCTCCGGCGGGCGCGTGTGGTCGCAGAACGCGAAGAGCAGGCGGTCGGCGTCCCAATGGAGGTCCGGGTTCAGCACGCACCCCTCCGGTAGCTTACCGGCGAGCAGAATCCGCTTTTCCGGGAAGGTCCGCCAGTTTGTCAGGGCGATAAGGCCCGGTCCGGCCTGGGAGAAACGGCCCAGATACTGGTCCACCATGTGATTGAACTTTGAGAAGGGGACATCGCGCTGCACGCACAGCAACGTGTCGAACTGCAGGTCGGGGTGGGCGAAGAGGATCCGCCTCCGGAGCCGCCGCACCACCTTCTCGACGATGGCCCGCTCCCTGGCGTTCTTGGCCGATGCCGCCCAACGCTCGTCTACGGAAAGCTCCTGGGCGAAAGGCTTGGCCTGTGTTTCGGGAATGGCTTTCGCCACATAGTCATAGGTACGTCTGCACAGCGCGAGCGCGTCATCGAGGGAATCGGCCCGCGCCATCGGGACCGCCGTCATCAAGGCAACCGCGCTTACGGTCAGGATCGTGCGATTCATGGGAACTCTCTTTCAATGGGGTTCATGAAAACGTTCATGGAAGATGAATACAGTATACACCATCCTCCACCGCAGAAGTCAAGAATTCCCCAACCGCGTATAACAATATAAGGTTAAAGGTCGAAACGCATGGATGCCTAATGGACACTCCGCTCTCGGTGTGTGTCAGTTTGCCTCTGCTGCGATATGCACGGTTACTGCTTACGGGTCATCCATCGGCCGCGTGAAATTGCCCCCTTGCCAATCGCCGCGCATCGTGTAAAATCTTGCCCGCTTTTTTGAATGAGTGAGGGTTGAGAGGTGTTTCATGGGCGACATTATCATTTCGGGGGCGCGGCAGAACAATCTGAAAAATATCGATGTCCGGATTCCGCGGGACAGCCTGACGGTGGTGACCGGGCTGAGCGGTTCGGGGAAGTCGTCGCTTGCGTTCGACACACTTTATGCCGAGGGACAGCGGCGGTATGTGGAGAGCCTTTCGGCATACGCCCGCCAGTTTTTGGACCAGATGCAGAAGCCGGAGGTCGATCAGATCGAGGGGCTGTCGCCGGCGATTTCGATTGAGCAACGGACGACGGGGAACAATCCCCGGTCGATCGTGGCGACGGTGACGGAGGTACATGATTATCTGCGGTTGCTGTACGGTTCGATCGGGCGGGCGCACTGCCCGAAGTGCGGGAAGCCGGTTCAGCGGCAGAGTGCGGAGCAGATTGTCGATCAGCTGCTCGCCCTGCCGGAGAAGACCAAGTTGATCCTGCTGGCGCCGTTGATCCGGGGTAAGAAAGGGCGGCACGAGGATGTCTTCGCGGCGGTGCGCCGGCAGGGGTTCGTCCGGGTGCGGGTGGACGGCGAGATGATGGCGCTCGATGATGTGCCGCCGCTGGACAAAAACAAGCAGCATCATATTGACGCGGTGGTGGACCGGCTGGTGGTGGGGCCTTCGATCCGGGGGCGGCTGACCGATTCGGTGGAGTTGACGCTCAAGCTGGGTATGGGGATTTTGAAGGTCCAGACGATCGGGACGGACGGGAAGACCGCCGAGACGCTTTTTTCCGAAAAAAACGCCTGCCCGGACTGCATGATCTCGTTTGAGGAGCTGAAGCCGCGCTCCTTCTCGTTCAACAACCCCTACGGGGCCTGTCCGACCTGTTCGGGGCTTGGGGCGCAGTGGGTGTTTGACGAGGAGCTGGTGGTACCGGACCGGACGTTGCCGCTGGGGGAGTGTATCAAGCCGTGGCGGATCGCGGGGCATCACGCGATCGTCTACTACAAGTATCTGCTGGAGGCGATCGCGAGCCAGAACCGTGTCTCGCTGCGGACGCCCTACGAGAAGTTGCCGGCCGATTTCCGGCGGAAACTGATGAACGGGTTCGACGTGCCGCTGGTGTTGGAGTGGCGGCGGGAGGACAGACCGTTCGAGGGGGTTCTGGCGAACCTGAAACGGCGGTACGAGGAGTCCGAGTCGGAGGATGTGCGGGAACGGCTGGTGCCGTTCATGAGCCGGCAGGTCTGTCCGGACTGCAATGGGGCGCGGTTGCGGCCTGAATCGCGCGTCTGTACGGTGGCGGGCAAGACGCTGATCGAGGTGATGGCGATGACGGTGAAGGAGTCCGCCGCCTTTTTCGATGCGATCGATCTCTCGCCCGAAGATGCGCGGGTGGCGGCGGAGGTGCTGAAGGAGATCCGCAAGCGGTTGAAGTTCATGGCCGATGTCGGGTTGAACTATCTCTCGCTCGACCGTGAGAGCTCAACGCTCTCGGGCGGGGAGATGCAGCGTATCCGGCTGGCGTCGCAGATCGGTTCGGGGCTGGTGGGGGTGATGTATGTGCTGGACGAGCCGACCATCGGGTTGCATCCGCGGGACAACGAGCGGCTGATCCGGATGCTCCGGCAGCTCCAGCGGCGCGGCAACACGGTGATTGTTGTCGAGCATGACGAGGAGATGATCCGGAACGCCGACACCGTGATCGACATCGGGCCCGGCGCGGGACGCCAGGGAGGGGAGGTGATCTATCAGGGCGATCTGAAGGGGTTGCTGGCGTGCCGGCAGTCGATCACCGCGGATTATCTGACGGGGCGAAGGAAGGTGGAGGTGCCGAAGAAACGGGTTGCGCCCACACACGGATGGATCAAGATCATCGGGGCGAAGGAGAACAACCTGAAGAACATCGATGCCGCGATCCCGCTCGGCTGTTTCGTCTGCGTGACGGGCGTGTCCGGATCCGGGAAATCGACGCTGGTGGGGGATATCCTGAAGAAGTATCTCTTTCAGAAGTTCTACGGGTCGAAAGAGAAGCCGGGGGCGTTCAAACGGATCACGGGGATTGAGCGGCTGGACAAGGTGATTGAGATCGACCAAAGCCCCATCGGGCGGACGCCGCGCAGCAATCCGGTGACCTATACCGGCGCCTTCACGCCGATCCGCGAGCTGTTCGCCCAGACGCAGGCGGCGAAGATGCGGGGGTATAACGCCGGGCGGTTCAGCTTCAACATCAAGGGCGGACGTTGCGAGGTCTGCAAAGGCGACGGTTCCCGGCGGCTGGAGATGAACTTTCTGCCCGATGTCTATGTGACGTGCGAGCAGTGCAACGGTCTGCGGTACAATAAAGAGACGCTGGAGGTACGGTACAACGACAAGACCATCTCCGATGTCCTGAACATGACGGTCAACGAAGCGGTGGAGTTCTTCCATGCGGTGCCCGCCATCGTCAACAAACTCAAGACCCTGCAAGAGGTCGGGCTGGGGTATATCCATCTGGGGCAGTCCTCAACGACGCTCTCGGGTGGCGAGGCGCAACGGATCAAGCTGGCGACGGAACTGTCGAAACGCGCGACCGGCAAGACGCTCTACCTCCTGGACGAGCCGACGACCGGACTCCATTTCGAGGATGTGCGTAAGCTGATGGAACTGCTGCTGCGGTTGAGGGAGTCCGGGAACACGGTGGTTGTCATCGAGCACAACACCGACGTGATCAAGTGCGCCGATTACATTCTGGATCTCGGGCCGGGCGGCGGGGACGAGGGCGGCACGCTGGTGGCGTGCGGCACCCCCGAGGAGTTGGCCGCCAATCCCGATTCGGTGACCGGGCAGTATATCAAACTCTGACCGGTTTTTCCCGCCCGGCAAAGGTGGCGGCTGCCGTTAATCGATCCGGATGCGGTAGTGGCGCGCGCCGGCATCGCAGGAGATGGAGAGGCAGTCGCCCGCCTGTGACCACTCAGGTTCCGCCGCCTCTTTCCCGCTGATCGGATCGATCGGCTCGACGGCGTAGACCGAGCCGCCCTTCGCTCCGAAGGCTTCGAGGCTGATGTCCGCTCGGAAGGGGAGGGAGCCGGGAAGCGGGGTCAGGATCCAGGTGCGGTAGAAGCCGGAGATCCGTCGCATGAGGCCGTTCCGGCCATGTTCCAAAAGGAACGCGCCGTCTGTCGCGATCGCGTCGAAGGTCAGCATCCGGCGATCGGTGTTCAGTTCCAGCTCTTCGGCAAAAGAATCGACCGGTTTCTTCCATGAACCGGTTGTGAACGTCTCGCCGTCCTTGGCGACGGTCAGGTATCCTCCGGAGATCCGGCTGGAGTCGTCATTTATCCCGATGATCCCCAGCCGAGGGCCGTTCTTGGGGTCATAGAGGCCGTAGCGGATCTCATAGGTTCCGGCGGGGAGGTGTTTCGGGAAACGGATCGTGAAGGTGTCCCTAAAGAGGCCCTGCTTGGCGAGCGCTTCCGCATTGATCGCCGAGTTTCCCTGGAACACGATTTGGTCCGAATGGCCTGCGGGGATGATGTGGACGAACGGCACGTAGCCGGTGACGGGTGTAAGGATTGTCCATTCGGCGGAGATTTCAAAGTGTCCGTCGCCGAGATAGGCGCCGTCGATGGCGGCCGAGGCGATCCGCTTCCGGGAATCTTCGCTGTGGGGCGGACGCGCATCGACGAAGATGCGGTCTTGGGACCGGGCGAAGGCCGCGCGTTGGCTGTCCACAAGCAGGATGCCGGCTTCGAGGTCAGGCGTCTTGGCGTAGAACCCGTATTGCGGCAACCGTTTGCCTTCCGCGACCGTGACCTCGTTCGAGCCCCGGTTGCTCCAGACTTCCGCACCATTGCTGAAGGTCGTGTGCTGCTGGTGGATGGTCTCGCCGAATGTGTGCGACTCGAATTCGGCTTTGGCCAGTTCCGCGCAGAGGTCGTGCAGGAGCCAGTAGGTCATCACGGTGCGGCGGGAGAAGGGGCCGTTGCACATGGGGGCGCGTCCGCCGATGACGGTGTTGTTCAGATAGTCATCGCTCCCGTAACCGTGCAGATTCTGGTTACCGCCGTTTCCCCAATCGATGGCGGCATAGCGGGGACCCAACCCGCCCGCGAAGAGAATCATCTTCCCGTGCGTGACGATATCGTGCCACGGTGTACGTTCGGCGGCGTCGTAGGATTTGGGATCCGCCCAGCGGTCTGCGCTGAAATGGTCGGCCTGGCCGGCGTCCAACGAGCCGATCAGCGCATCCGTGCCGGCTTCGCTGATCATCGGGGCGCCGGATTTGAGGATGTTCCGGCAGGTGTCGAAGGCGTCGGACCACTCGCGCGCGGTGCGTACCCGGGTATGGAACTGTCCGGTGCGGTCATAGTAGTCCATCGGGGCGATGGCGGAGAAGACATCGATGAAGAGCGAATCAGGGGAGAACCCTTTTTTCATCCGCTTCATGTTCGCCGTCATCCACGGCTGGAAGGCGTGGGGCATCCAGCGGTAACTCAACGCGTGGCGGCCCTCGTTGTACCAGGCCTTTTGGGGCGTCCCATCCGGGTTGAAAATGATGTGGTCATAGGAATAGTCTTCGGCATCGGGGTAGAAGTCGATGTAGTTGTCATGCGGGCAGAAGAGGATGCCGGCGCGTTTGGCCGCCTGGCGCATGGCGAGGAACTCCTCCATGCAACCGAGTGGCGGGAAGATTTCCGGCAGGCGGTAGTCATATCCCCAGCGTTGCCAGACGTGTTTCACGAAAACGGCGTCCTTTACGCCGTAATCCGCAGCGAGTTTCAGCTCTTCCGCCGCTTGGTCATACGCGCCGCCCCACTGGTCGAGGCACATCCTTCCGATCAGGGTGTCGATGCCGGGGCTTTTCCGGTAGCCGCTGATTGACCGAAAGGCCCGCGCCGCGTCGAACGCGCCATTGGCGGAAGGGACGAAGGAGAAGGTCGTGTCATGCTGGGCGCAGAGGGCAAAACAACGCGTTTCCGCCGTACACTCCAGTCGATCGGGGAAGATGTCGGTGGCTTGCACGAGGCTCAGACCGTTCGTGTAGTCGCCGCCGATGTGCCGGGTTGAGAGGGAGAAGCCGCCCGCCCCAAGGGAAAGACGTTTCGGGTTCTCAAAGACGTTGCCGAATCCGGCGTAGGCGCGCCACACGGGGAGGGAGGCGGGGCCGATCTTGAGTTCGGTATACTGGGGTGTGCCGCGAAGGTCACGTTCGACGCCCGGCATATCCCACGCCATCCGCAACGCGCACGATTCCGGCCAGATGCGGAGTCGGAGTGGGATTTCGTCGTCGCGGGACGGCGTGTTCAAGTAGTGGGTCAACGTCAGTTTGCCGTCGGCGATGGAACGGTCGGTGCGGTTGACGGGAAGTCCCGCTTCCACACCGCCGATCTTTGCGAAGTCAACGGAACAGGCGAACCCGCGATAGGTCAGCGTTTCGTTTCCGTCGCTGAAGGCGATCACGCCGTCGGTGATACCTTGGCGGCCCGTGATGACGGCGGCGCCGTACCGCTTCCCCTGGACGGTCAATTGGAATTGTCCCTGTTCAGGGTTGTTTCCCTCCATCACCGCCGAAGCGGCGCGTGCCCGGGCGGTCACTTCCAGCGACTGCCATTCCGTTTCCGTCTGGAGTGGCGGACATTCACCTATGGTCAGGATGGGATCGCCCCAGGCGCATCGGTCGCAGGTGGTATTCTTCTGTGGGCCGGGTCCGGTTGCCAGCCGGAGGATGATGCGTTGTCCGGCGTAGGCGGAGAGGTCGACAGATGCCGGTTCCCACTCGGTTTTCGCGCTGAAACGTGAGAAACAGACTTTGCGGTCACCCGTTGAGTCCGTGACGGAGACGATGTATTCGGTTCCATCGCTGGGCGGCTCCCAGTCGGCGCGGCCCAGCAGCGCGGTCGAGAAGGTGAGGCGGCAGGGGAGGCCCGCGGGGAGGGTGAGGGGGAAGTCGGCGAAGACCGTGCCGCCGGCGTTGCCGTTCCGCCACGGGGGGTGGGCGCTGAAGGCGCGTTTGCCGATCCCGGCGGCAGTTACCGTCTGGAGCTGGAAGTGGCTACCGGATTCATTGTCGTTCACGGAGAAGGCGTGTCCCAGCGAACGGGTTTCGCCTGCTTTCAGCTCGCAGAAGATCTCGCCCGCCACATCCGCATCGAGTCGGGTCACCCCTTTCTTGAGGGTGTGATCGGTCCGCTTCGCGGCTGGTCTCGCCGGGGCATGGGTTGCCTCAAAGAGCGCGATGGGGTGGAGGGTGGTTCCCTGATCGCCTGTACGGGGAAGGACCAATTCGGCATGGATCGGGTAAAGCGCGTTCAGAATCCGGTCGGACGGGGTCGCCGTGCGCGTGAAGGTCTTTTTTTCGCCGGGATTGAGCGAAACCGCCTCTTCCGTTTCGGAAACGGTCCAGTCATCGTTCATCCAGACTTTCAATATGCCTTCAGCCGGCTCTTTCCGGTTGTTGGCGACGGCGATCGTGAAGGAAAACGGTTGGGAGACGTCGACCTTCCTGACGCGGAGCGAACGGTCTTTCGGGTTTTCCGGAGATGCCTCGTCAAAGTTCTCGATCCGGAGCGAGATGTCGTTTTGCTCGGCGACGGGGGGAAGGAAGGCGGATGCGGAGAGGGTTGCCAGCAGGGCGGCGGTTAAGGCGTGCAGCGGAGCGGATATAAGGGAATGGGTACGGTTCATGTTGCGATTTCCTTTATTGGGGTGGAAAGGGGGATTGGGGTGCCCGCGCCATCCGCCGTAGGCGGATTTTCGTTCAGGCAGATGGCGCGGGAGGGATGTTAACCCTGATAGAGGTTGTGGAGAATCTCCCGGAAACAGCCCGCCGCAGGCGAGCGTCCGGAGTCCTCGACAAACGCCCGGCCTTCGTCTCCGGATGTCGCGATCATCGGGTCGATCGGAATGGAGCCGAGGAACGGGACATGCATGTCATCAGCGAGTTTTTTGCCTCCCCCTTCCCGAAGGATGGGGGTGATCTCGCCGCATTTCGGGCAGGCGAACCCGCTCATGTTCTCGACAACTCCTAAGACCGGCACATTCAGGTCTTTACAGAAAGAGACCGATTTGCGGACATCGACCGCAGCCACCTTCTGAGGGGTCGTCACGATCACCGCGCCGTCGAGATCCGGGATCAGCTGGCAGACGGTCAGCGGTTCGTCGCCGGTTCCGGGCGGGACATCGATCACCAGTAGGTCCAGATCGCCCCAATTCACATCCTCGATGAACTGGCGGATTACGCCGATCTTCACCGGGCCGCGCCAGACAACGGGGTCATCCGGGTTTTTCAACAGGAAGCCGACCGACAGAACACTCAGGCCGCCAACGGTTACGGGGTAGAATCCGCTGTCGTCGCCGACCAACTTCTGGCCCTCCAGCCCTAACATCGTCGGGACGCTCGGTCCGTGCAGATCGACGTCCAGCAGGCCGACCCGCTGGCCCGACAGCATCGCCGCCATCGCCAGGTTCACCGCCACGGTACTTTTCCCGACACCTCCTTTGCCGGACATGACGATGATCTTTCGGCGGATCCGCCCCAGCCGGGATTTGAGTTTCGCATTCGGATCGGCCGCGGGGACACCGCCATGCGCAGACGGACAAGTGGCGGCATGGGAACAGGCGCCGCAAGCGGTTTTGTCGCACGCGCCCGGTTTTTTCTCAACATTTGACATGGATTCACACCCTTTCAATAAAAAGACGGGATTCATCATAACATAGGAACCCGATTGATGCAAAGAATTGGTTAGTCCCCGCTTCCGCACGAATCGCGGGAGCGGGGACTAAAAATAAAAGGTGAAAGGGTGAAAAGATGGTGGGAAACGGTTACCGGTTGCCGAAGGGCGTGCCTGGAGTCGCGTGTCCCCGACGTTCAGTTACGCGGCAAAAGGCGTGAGTCGAATCGGTTTCAAAGCGGTATTTTTCGCGTAACTCTCGTCCGGTCAAGGAGTTATGGTTGTTCGAACGGGGAAAGGTCGGTTTGAAAGGGATCGTTTCCGCAAGAGTTCTGTTCGGCGCTGTAATGGATTTGCAATTTCAGGCCGATTTCGTGTATACTCTTTCCTATTAATCGAATGTTTTCGGTGTGAACGGGATGGACCGGCGATGATGGATGAGGAAACAGGTGTAGAGGTCTTGGCGAGAGGCGTTTGCGTGAAGGCGGGGCAGATTTTGCTCTGCAAATCGCGGACGGCCACGATCTGCTATCTTCCGGGCGGGCATGTTGAATTCCGCGAGACGGCGCGGTATGCGTTGGAGCGGGAGATCCGCGAGGAGATGGGCCTTTCCTCCCGTGCGGGGGCTTTTCTGGGATGTTGCGAACATTCCTTTATACAGAAAGGCCGGCCGCATGCGGAGATCAATCTGGTGTTCGGGCTTGACGTTCCGGATGCCGATCCCGCGCAGGTACCGGTCTCCCGGGAGGATTGGATTGAGTTTTTCTGGTGGCCGATTGGCCGCTTGCGCGAGGCGCATTTGGAGCCTGCACCGTTCTGTGAGGCGTTGGAAACGTGGCTTCGACAACCCGGCGGGCATTTTGTTTCCGGGAAGGAGTGGATTGGGGATGATTGAGGGTATCCAACTTTTTTCAAAATATCTGTTATTCGCCCTTGACCGTATGGCCCCGGTTGGTGTACCCTATTGAACGATTGATGCAAGGACTCGGATTGATTTGCGTCAAGGTTAGGAAGTTTCCGAATGAGTGTTTTTTTCAGAACTGCGTGTTTTTTGGGTCTGGCGCTGGTGATTTCCGGTTGCCATATCTTTGATCCGCAGGATGACATTGAAGGTGAGATGGCGGTCAAGACCGTTTATGTTCCTGACGGGGAGCCGCGTATCCAGCCTGGATTGACGCTCGGGATCGGTGTGGCGGCGTCCGGCGCTTCCGCCGCCCAAGAGGTCCAAAAAGAGGTGAACCAGAACGGCGAGGTCCTGTTGCCGCTGGTCGGTGCGATGAAGTGCGAGGGTCTGACGCTGATTGAGTTTCAAGAAAAGTTGCAGGAAGCGCTGAAGGCGTATTACATCGATCCTCAGGTTTCGGTCCGGTTCATCTATACGGCGAATGCGGGGATGAAGTCCCCGTGGGGGACGGTTCTGCTGATGGGTGAGGTCTCCAAGCAGGGACCGGTGAATGTGCCGCCGACACGGGATCTGACGGTGACGCGGGCACTGGCGCTGGCCGGCAACGCGACGGCGATGGGGGATAAGCACAAGGTTCGCGTGTGGCGCCGGGAAGCGGACGGGAAGTTGAAACGGTTTGTTGTCGATGTCGTGAAGATCGGCCGTGAGGGTCGGTTGGATTTGGATATCCCCGTTCGTGCGGGGGATGTGATCTGGGTTCCGCAATCGTGGTACTAGGAAGCCCGCCAAGCGGGGATTCGGATACAGGTTCTTAGGAGTGTTGGTTTACGTAAAGTACGAGGAGAAAAACATGAAGGCAGTATCAATGAAGAAAGGGTTAATCTTTGTCGCGTTGGGTCTTCTGACGTGCGCATCGGTATTGGCTGAGGGGGCGACGTTGTCCCGTAGCCAATGGTTGCAGAAGGTCAGTGAGTCCGCTTCGAATGTCTCCGTCTTGAAAGAGACGATGAGCCAGGTTCCGGCGGAGGATCGCGTTGAGTTCACGCAGAAGGTGCTGAAGGCCGTCAACGCGCTGCCGGTCACACCCGAGGAGAAGTCCAACGCCTTCGTGCAGGCGATGTCTGCCTGTCTCGATGTCGATGCCGGCGCCCAGAAGCTGGATCTGATCGCTGAGGTTTTCGCGACGGTTCCCGTGAGCTATCTGCCTGCCGTGACGGAGCAGCTGGCTTCGAGCCTGAAGCGTAACAACCTTTCCGATTCGGCTTACGAGACGCTCGCGAACAAGGCGATCGAGGTGGCTTCGAAGCGGAACGCGAAGACGGATGAGCCTGCGGTCCGCGATACGTTTGTCACGTTGGCGTTCCTCCGCGGGGCGAAGGATCCGAACGCGATGAAGGACAAGCTGATCGCCGCGCTTCCCGACAAGCACAGCCAGAAGGTTGCCGCCGATCTCGTTCCCGGGGTGTTGGCCAGCCAGAATTACACCGACGTCGTGGCCGCCGCCGGCGAGGAAGTCGCTCCGGTGGAGGGCATGGACCGCGGGCACACCACGCTTGCGACCGAGTTGGGTCACGGTAATCTCGATGCCCTGTTGGCGGATATCGGCGCTCAGAAGAGCGTTGCCGATGCGAGTGGCTCCGAGAAGGTGACGATTCCCTCCTCGAATCTCCAGTTCGGCAGTGTGATGTTGGACGATGATCCGACGTTGCCGTGGCAGGCCGTTGATACGGGTCTTGACCGTATTCCTCGTATCTCCGGTCAGGGCGACGGTTCGGGTGGCGGCTACTACTATCCGGGTGGATACCAGAATCAGGGCCTGAGCGTGCTTAGCCCCATCTTCATCTCTTCGGGTGACGATTCGGACGTGATGTTTATGCGGCAGTTTTCCGTTCGCCGTAAGCACGGCGGCGGCCGCCGGGGCGAGTAGTTGTTCTCGAGTCAGTAAGTGGGTTGGACACAATTAAGGAAAAGGATTATGAGCGATCTGAAGATAGAGAAACGTGCGTTGCTCTTTGCGGTGGCGGCCTGCTGCCTTTCGAATGGGGCGATGGCGGAGTCTGATGCGGAGCATCATGGTTTCCGTTATAACGGGTTGGCGATCAAGCCGTATGTGAACTTGACCTATCGGTACAACTCGAACGTTGATTCCGACAAGGCCGAGAAAGCTGATTCATCGTTCATGGTGAACCCGGGCGTTGATTTGGATTACACCGGCAACAACTGGGGCCTTGATGCCAATGGCTTCTACTCCTATCGTTGGTACAAAACCTATGACGAGTTGAATTCCGAGCGCTACGGGGAGAAGGCGAAGATCTGGTTTGACTCCGATTCCGAGACGTGGAAGCTGGTTTTCGGTGAGAGCTATGTCCGGAAGCAAGAGGATGACTCGCTTGTGGACGGCGGCCGCGGCATCTACCGTGACAGCGAGCAGCTGGAGTTCTCCGGTGCCTTCTCGTATGAGCTGAGCGAGTATACGGGAATCAAGATCGGTGCGATGTACACGGATTTGGATTACAAGCGGAACGGCAACAAGTATGTCCCGCTGTACGGTTGGGATGAGTGGTCGGGCGAGATCGAGTTGTCCCGTAAGCTGACCGCGAAGACCAACTTCCTGTTGGCCGGTGGCATGCAGGCCTATCGGAGTGATGGTGCTACCCGCGGCGTGAACAACCGGAGCACCGGTTACACGGTCATGGGTGGTATTGGTTCCCGCGCCACGGAACGGATCACCTACCGCGCGATGGCGGGTGCGATGTTCTTTGATTACGCCAATTCCGACAGCTGCAACGGATGGACCTACAGCCTGAGCGGCAACTGGGTGATCACCAAGCAGTTGGCCCTCTCGGTGAGGGGATCCAACTACTACCAGCCGAGTGAGCGTCAGATGAATCAGGCGTCGGAAGTGTACACGCTTTCCGCCGGTTTGACCTATCGTCCGGTGCGCCGGGTCTCTACCCACTTCGATCTGGCCTACCGCCGCGAAGAGGATCAGTACAACACCGGTCGGTATAATGCTGATCGCGAGGACACGGTTTCGGGTCGGTTCCGTGTTAACTATCAGTTGCTGCGCAACAGTGTGGTCAATGCTGACATCTACGGGGCGATCGAGTATAACAATCGCTGGGCGGACCGGAGCGAGTATGAATTTGATCGGTACTGCGTTCACGCCGGCTTGAAGTTGTACTATTAAGTCGCCGGTACGTTGATCGTGATGACTTGTTAAGCGAGCCGCCTACGCGTGATGAGCGTGTTTAGGCGGCTTCTTGGTTAAGAGCGGGTATGCTTCAGACAGTTCTCTCAAAATACGGTGTGGCCTTCCATGTGGCGTTGATCTGCCTGTTGGCCTTTATTTCTTTTTTGACCGGGTCACCGAGGGGTTTGCCGTATATTTGGTTGTCTCTGATGCTGCTCGAATGCTCGTTCTGGATGCCCTCCGTACGGAGTGGAGAAGATTTCCAGGATGCTCGGAAAAGGGTCGCCGGGTCGCTGATCTGGGATCCCTTGTTTTACATCGGCATCATTGTTGGATGTCTTCTGTTGATTCAGGCGCTTAATGGGGGATGTTCTCTTGAGTATCTTCCAGATGCGGACATCTGGAAGATGGGAGATCCGCCCCAGCCCTGGTTGCCCTTTGCGGTCCGTCCAGCGAGCGCAGTCTACTGGTTTTCCGTTCTTCTGGCGGTGTTTTCCGTTGTCCTCGTTGTCCGTAATGTGTTGGGCGCGAGTGCGAAACGGGTGGCGTTGCGTCTGACCGCCTGTTTTTCTGGGGTTTGCGCGATCGCCGGGTCGATCTATGCCCTTCAGGTGCCGGAAGCGGATACGGCGGCCTTTTTCAATTCCCAGGTGGTTCATGCCGCAGGTTTGAATTTCGCGTTTTGGTCGTTGATCGGAATAGGTCTGTTTGCCGATGACGCCGCCCATAAGAAAGAGACCGGCCTCTGGTCCTATGTGGTGGGCGGTTTTTGTAATTTCTTCGGGATGTTGATTTATGCGGAGCCGATGGTGATGGCGATCAGTTCGATTCTGTTTTTGATCGTGCTGATTGTCTCACTGGTCTCATTGCGTTGGTCAATCGCGATGGGGCAGGTGTTAAAGCATATCGTGGTCGGAATTATTCTCATTGGGGCGATCGCAGGTTCATTGTTTTACGTATTCCGTACAAATCCAGTTACGCGCAAAATCGAAACGCTCAAATCCTTTGACACCTATGTCGCTACGTATACCGCTACACGTCCGCAACGCGCGAAAGCGGCGATTTCCGTTTTCATGGACCACGCCTGGTGTGGCGTTGGCGTTGAAGGGTATGGGGAGTTTGTGGGTTTCTTCGTGAAGCGTGATGCTGAATGGAAAGCGTTCAAACAGGAGAAGCCATTTGTGTTGAATGACTATCTTCAGCTGCTGGCTGAGGGAGGTGTGCTGGGTGTCACCTTGGCGTTGGCGATGCTGGTGGTCTTGTTGATGCCGTTGTTTGTCCATCAGCGTGAGCGGATGATTCTTGATCAAGAGGCGAAGCGAGCAGTTGCGAATCATACGCACGGTCCGTCTAAGGAGAGGGCCGATCCCGTTTCTCCGGTGGTGACGGCCGGGGTGTTCGGTGTGTGTTTGCTGGGTGTGGCAGGTGGATTCGGCAGTCCTCTCCGTTTTCCCGCTGTATTGATTTCATTGGCGTTTGTGTTGGCTGAATTGCCGGCTTTTCTGCCTTCCGCCAAACGAGGGAAGAGTGCCGGACGTTCCCGTTAAGGGGTTGAATCTTTTATAAGAGAGAAGGGAATCCAGAATGAGCAGCGATAAGAACTCGAATTCCGGAACCGGAGAGGGTAGCACGTCAGAGCGGCGACCGATGTATTACGGGGAGACTCCCCGCGCGATGTATTATGGCGGAAGCTCACCGGCCGCCTATTACTCCTCTTCACCTTACGGAAGCGGTTATTACTACGGCAGTTACGGCGGTTCTTCGGGCGGTGAAGATGATTCGTTGATGGGGCAGGTCACGATCGCCCGCATGATCCGTGTCTGTCTTCAGCGTTGGGTGACCATCGTTGTCTTCATTATCATCGGTTTCGTGGTCTCCTTTGCCGTGTTCAAGGTTTCTCCGGTCATCTACGAAGCGCGTGCTTTGATCGAGATGCGTATGCGGCGCGCTTCCTATACGGGTGTCCAGCAGGCCGTCATCGAGACCGATCTTTCTGGAAACATGAATGAGGTGTTTAACACCCGTTTGGCCCGACTGAAGAGCCGCGCGGTTCTGGAACAGATCGTGACCCAGTATCGGAGTGACAATCCCAGCTCGACCGTGACGGATTCGCAGTTGATCGGCACGTTGGTGAAGGCGGAACTGACTCTTCAGCGTATGTCCCGTTTGATTACCATCAGTATCCGTTCAACAGATGCCCAGTTGGCTGCGGATCTGGCAAACGCCTATTCCAAGGTCGCGGTCGCCTTTACGTCGGACCAGAACAAGAACGAGTCCGAAGTCGCTGTGGCATGGTTGTTGAGCACCGCGGAGCAGCAGAAACGGCAGTTGGACAACGCCGATAAGGCTATGCTCGACTACAGTACCGAGAACCGGCTTGAGACGATGCGCCGTGAGGTGGAATTGAAGAAGGCTGCGTTGGGGACGCTTTCCGCTCAGGTGTTGGAACTTGAGGGATCCGTCGCGACATCCGCTGAAGTGAAAGATGCGTTGGAGGGGATTCAAGGGAATCCCGACCGCTTCGGCAGTCTGCCCTCCTCGGTTCCCCGCGGTGCCGAGATCGCCGCCGCTTACCAGAAACGGCAGGCGGTGAAGGCGGAAATGAACGCGTTGTTGGCCCGTTTGACGCCCAATCACCCTGAAGTCAAGTCGAAGGAGAAAGAGATTGAGGTCTACACTAAAGAGTTCGCGGATGTGGTCGCCCGTTCACTGGAGACCGCGAAGGCGAATCTGGATCTGTTGCAGCGGCAACTGGCGCTGTTGACCCCTAAACGGGATGCGTTGCTGACCGAGCTTACCGAGCTGGAGCAGAAGGTGATCGCCACCAGTCTGAAGATCGAACAGTTGCAGCGTGAGCGCCACGTGGAAGAGCAGAGCTATCAGTTGCTGTTGAAGCGTAAAGGCGAAGCGGAATTGGCTGCCGATGAAGATACGGCGATCATCAAGCCGGTGGAGCAAGCCTTTAAGCCGACCAAGCCGGTTTTGCCCAACCCGTTGGTAATTTTCCCCGCCGGTCCCGCGCTGGGCATGGT
This sequence comes from Verrucomicrobia bacterium UBA1211, assembly GCA_002309585.1. GTDB lineage: Bacteria > Verrucomicrobiota > Kiritimatiellia > RFP12 > UBA1067 > UBA1211. The sequence continues at coordinate 18,313 of DBXN01000085.1, read as the reverse complement.
GTTAGGTATTTTCTTCGTCTTGGTTTTGGATCATCTCGAGGATAAGATCGTCGGTATCTCCGATATCGAGCAGCGTCTGCGCTTGAAGGTGTTGTCGGTGATGCCTCACGTCCGCCGGACCAAGCGTGAACAGTTGGCCCGTCTGGTGTCGGACGATAAGTTCTCGCAGTACGCGGAAGCGGTGGCGGGTCTCCGTAATCTGTTGGATTCACCGCGTTACCACGAGATGTCGAAAGTCCTTCTCTGCATCAGTACCCAGCCGGGTGAAGGTAAGACGGTTACCTCCTGCTCGCTGGCCCAGTCCTGCGCGCAGAGCGGTCAAAAGACTCTGCTGGTGGACTTTGATATGCGCCGTCCGCGTCTGGCCCGTATCTTCCAGAAGAAACCGGGCGAGTTCCAGAGTCTGCCGCATATTTTGGCGAAAGCGGATCCCAAACTCTTTGACAGCCTCCCGGTCCAGTCGGGTGTGCCGAATCTGGACGTGGTTCTGTCCCGCGCCTCTTCCAATGTGAATCCCGCGAACCTGATGGGCAGCGAGGTGATCGTCGACTTCTTCCATTGGGCGCGTGAGCATTATGACCGTGTGTTCATCGACTCGCCGCCTTTCGGTATCGTCGGCGATGTGATGACGCTCTCCGCGTTGGTGGACTCCGTCATGATCATGTGCTGTCCGGACCGGACGCGCTTCCAGCCCGTTAAGCATGCTTCCCGTTCGCTGACTGAGGCGGGTGCCCGCGTGATCGGCGTGATTGTCAACGATGTTGACTTCGGGCGCCGTAACCAGTTCTCCCAGAGCGATTACCACTACCGTTACTCCTACCGTTACACCTCCCGTTACGGTGCTTACGGTTACGGGTATGGCGCGAGCCGTCACAAGAAGTCGGGCGCGTCGAAGACGGATAAGGATGGAAAGCCGATTTCCGGATCGGCTGAACAGCCGCAGGGTGAGGCGGCATCTCCGCAGACGTATGATGATGACTTGACACCGCACAACGTCTCCCGGCAGGATTCGGTTGACGCATCCATCGCGGATGACGAATAAGTTCGGCTTGGGCAACGATTGCGTTAGCGATCAAGGAGGGAAGATGGCGGTTCGTCGGGTGATTGTGACAGGCGGGGCGGGATTCATCGGTTCGGCGTTGATCCGGCTTCTGATCCGGGAAACCGATTTCGAGGTCCTGAATCTGGATGCGCTGACCTATGCCGGGAACCTTTCTTCGCTGAAGGAGATCGAGGATTCTCCCCGATACCGTTTTGCTCAGGCGGACATCTGTGACCGCGCGGCGGTTGAAGAGGTGTTCGCCTCGTTCCAGCCTGATGCGATCATGCACTTGGCGGCGGAGTCGCACGTTGACCGTTCGATTGACGGGCCTCTGGCGTTTGTCCGGACCAACGTTCTGGGAACCGCGACGTTGTTGGATGTCGCGAATGGATACTGGCGCAACCTTCCGGATGATCGCCGGAGCGCTTTCCGGTTCCAGCATATTTCAACCGATGAGGTCTACGGATCTCTCGGGCCGGAAGGGTTCTTTACCGAGAAGACGCCCTATGATCCGCGTTCGCCCTATTCGGCCAGCAAGGCTTCGTCCGACCATCTGGTGAAGGCGTGGTTCCATACCTACGGTTTGCCTGTCCTGCTGACCAACTGTTCCAACAATTACGGTCCCTATCACTTCCCCGAGAAGTTGATCCCGCTGGTGATTCTGAACGCATTGGACGGGAAACCGTTGCCGATCTACGGGAAGGGTGAGAATATCCGCGACTGGCTCTATGTCGAGGATCACGCGCGGGCCTTGCTCCGTGTGTTGACGGCGGGACGTCCGGGCGAGACCTACAACGTCGGCGGACATAACGAACGGACTAATCTCCAGGTGGTGACGGCGATCTGCGAGACGCTTGACCGCCTCTGCCCAGCGCGGATGTCCGCGTTGGGGATCGACTCGTTCAAATCGTTGATCACCTTCGTGAAGGATCGTCCGGGACATGATCTGCGGTATGCGATCGACCCGGCCAAGCTGGTGGCGGAATTGGGCTGGCAACCGCGTGAATCCTTTGACACCGGCATCGTCAAGACGGTCCAGTGGTATCTGGATAACGACTGGTGGTGGCGGCCGATCCGTGAGAACAAATATGCCGGCGAACGGTTGGGTCGCTAGGCGGAGGGTTTCCTGTGGCGCGTAAAGGCATCATTCTGGCGGGAGGCGCTGGCACGCGGCTCTATCCCGTTACGCAAGTCATCTGCAAGCAGCTGTTGCCGGTTTACGATAAACCGATGATCTATTACCCGCTTTCCACGCTGATGCTGGCGGGAATCCGGGATATCCTGATCATTTCGACCCCGGAAGCGACACCGATGTTCATGGCCCTGTTGGGCGATGGCTCGCAATTGGGGATCCATCTCTCCTACAAGGTTCAGGAAGTCCCGAACGGTTTGGCCCAGGCGTTTGTGTTGGGCCGGGAGTTCATCGGGGATGATCCGGTTTGCCTGATCCTTGGCGACAACATCTTTTATGGTGACGGCCTGCGCCGGATGCTGGCCGAGGTCTCGGCGGAAAAGGGCCCGACCGTGTTCGGTTACTACGTCACCGATCCCGAACGGTACGGGGTGGTCGGCTTTGACGCCGGGGGACGGGTGACGGAGATCATCGAGAAGCCCCCACACCCGCCTTCCAACTACGCGGTTGTCGGTCTCTATTTCTATGATAACGATGTGGTCCAGGTCGCCGCCGATCTGAAACCTTCCGCGCGCGGCGAATATGAAATCACCGATGTCAACCGTTACTACCTTGAGCGGGGCGATCTGAAGGTCCGTCTGCTCAGCCGCGGTTATGCCTGGCTGGACACCGGGACCCACGCCTCACTGGCCGACGCGACACTCTTCGTTCGGGCGGTTCAGGATCGGCAGGGACTCAAGATCGCCTGTCTGGAGGAGATCGCCTGGCGCCAGGGCTTCATTGATCGTGACGCGCTCCGTGCGCAGGCGGAACGTCTGCGGAAATCCACCTATGGAGAATATCTGGTGTCGCTGTTGGCGCGCGAAAGTGGGGAGGGCCGTAAATGAGAGGCCCGATTGCCGGTCTATGCGTTCTGGCGGCATTGGTTTGCGTTGCGGAGGAGCCCTTGCCGATGCTTCAGCGCATGGGCGTGAATGCCGCTTCGGCCCGTCAGGAGGGCGGCAAGATCATTTATCGCGACGCGATGAACCGGCAGGTCGGTTCCGCCACCCAAGAAGGCGGAAAGATCGTCTACCGCGATGCGATGAATAGGCAGATCGGCTCTTCCGAGCTCTCCGGCAGCAAGCGGATTTTCCGTGACGCGATGAATCGTCAGATCGGTTCCGCCGATCTGAACGGATCGGCGACGGTCTATCGCGATGCGCTGAACCGTCAAGTCGGTTCAGCCCGTGAGGAGGGAAACAAGACGGTTTTCCGGGATTCGCTGAATCGGCAAACCGGTTCCGCCCGTCTCGACGGCGGACGTACCACCTTCCGTGACGCGCTCAACCGGCCGATGAACATCCAGCCCCCGGCTCCTCCGAAACCGCCCGCTGCCAAGCCCCCCGCTCCGCCGCCCCCGCCACCAGCCGCTCCCAGACCGGTGCCGCCCGCCCAGAAGCCGCAGACGGTGCGCTGAGATCGTTAAGACGGTTATTGCCGCGGTGCCTTGACTGTGTGTTGTGTGGTGTGGGCGGTCCGGTTGGAGACCTTAGCCCTTGGACCTTAAACCCTGTGGAGGATGTCTGATGAGAAACCGTCGGCGGTTCGCTTTCTTGCCCGTTTTCCGGATGATCCCGGGATTGATTTTCGGCACAGTCTTCATATTCCTGATCGCTCATTCTTTCCTTCCCCATACCATTAACGCCTATAAACGGGAGCGAGCGATGACGGCATGGCCCGAGCGGACGGCGGAGGTTGTCCGTTCCGAGATCCAGGAGGGCCGTTCCTCGTACCGGCTGGAGGTCAGTTACGCATACGAGGTGGAGGGAAAATCTTACCGTGGAAACACGTTCTATCCGAACCAAACATTCCTCGTCCTGAAGTCGATCACGGAGAAGCGTCCTCTGCTTGAGCGGTACGCAAAGGGGACGTGCCATGCCGTTCTGGTGAATCCCGACAATCCCGCCGAATCGGTTCTCAAACCGGAGAAACCGGTTTCCCCGTTCCGCGCATTCTTTCCCCTTTCCCTTTTCGCGGTCTTCCTGATCTTCTTCGTCGCGATCTTTATAGGAGGGGCCCTGAAATCCACCGATCATGCAGGCGAATTCGGCTCTCCACCCCGAAAGGCGAAAACGCCTTTTGCCGTTTTTCTCTTTTTGCTGGTTTGGGGTGGTGGCTTTCTGGCGGCAGGTATCGTCACGTTGCGTCCAATCGTCTTCCCGCTTGACACTTCGGGTTGGCAGCCTGTCGAGGCGGTCGTGGTCAAGAGCGATATCCGTACGGGGAAGACGAGATCGAGCCGCGGACGCAGGACAACGACGTATCATCCCTACATCGCCTATACGTATACGGTGGGGGATCAGACATATGACAACGACCGGATCAACCGGTATGGGACGCCCCAGGGACGGAATGAGAGTGAGCGGTTGACCCAGGATTATTCCGTTGGGAAGAAGATCACCGTCTATGTGAATCCAGAAGCGCCGCAAGAGAGTGTGATCGACCGCGAAGGCGGACGATCGGTCATGCAGATCGTTATGGGCGGCATCGCTTTTTTGGTCGGTTCCGTGGCGTTTCTGGGTACCCTTATCGCGCTTCTCAAACGGATCACGGGAGATCGGGTTGAGGCCGATTTCTCCACCCCGGAAACGCTTCTCACCGATGCCTCTTCATACGATCTGGGCCGTTCCCTGCCGCGCCCAGCCCAAGAGTTGGGGCGGCCGTTGCGTCAGGTCACCCGTCAACGGTTGGGGCTTCTGACCGTCTTCGCCATCTTTTGGAACGGGATGATCATCGCCATCTTGGTCAATAGCGGGGTCGGTCGTCGTCCGTTCACATGGGATCAGCTCTTTCTTGTTCCTTTCGTTGTGGTCGGTCTTGTGCTGATCGTTCAGGCGGTGCGTGCCGCGCTTCAACAGCTGTTTGCCCCCAAGTTGGAGGTCCTGCTCATGGAGGGACGGTTGGAGGCGGGTCAGACGGTCCAGTTTGCCTATCGGGTCATCGGTGACGCGCAGAAACTCCGTAACCTCGTCTTCCGGCTACAGTGCGGGAGCGCCGCCAACCGCAACCGTTCCCGCTGGGAACGGCACGCGGTACCGATGGATATTCCGGTCTTCCAGACCGAGAATCCCGTCGCGATTCAGGGGGGCTCTTTCCGGGTGACGCTTCCCGCCTCTTACGGCGCCGCCATGTCCACCTGGATCCTCGCTGTCAAAGGCGAAACCACCACCCTCGCCAATCTTTCCGAGAACTATCTGCTCTGAATCCCTGTTGGACATTCCGTCCCGTTTGGCGTATGATTTGAAATCATGCATCGGTTGGGAAAGAGCGTTCTATGGCTGGCGGTTGGGGGCTGTGTCGTTTTGGCGGCGGTCCAGAGCCGGCATTTGGCCCGTGCGCGGCAGGCGGGCATGCCCGAGGCGTATGCGGGGTATACGGCGGATCCTCCGCCGGCGCTGAATTTCGTGATGGCGGGCTTGGGCGCGTTCCGGGGAATCGTTTCCGAGGTGCTTTGGTTCCGCGCTGACCGGCTTCAGGAGGAGAGCCGGTTTCTGGAACTGGTCCAGCTGTCGGACTGGTTGACGATGCTCGATCCGCACGCTTCCGAGGCATGGGTCTATAACGCCTGGAATCTGGCCTATAACATCAGCGTGATGATGATCCGTCCCGAAGACCGGTTACGGTGGGTCAAAAACGGGATCGCCTTGCTGCGGGATGACGGGTTGCGGCTGAATCCGAAGGACGCGCGGCTTTACCGTGAGCTGGCCTGGATGTACATGAATAAGATCGGAAGCGATCTGGATGAGGCATCAGGAACCTATCAGAAGGCGCTGGCCGACGCGATGGCCCCGTGTCTGGAGGCGGACGGCCGGGTGAAGGTCTCTGCGGAGGCCCGGGAGAAGCTCAAGGCGTTCCGTATGGATCCCGACCGAATGGCGGCTCTGGAAAAACGGTTCGGACCGCTGGATTGGCGTCTGGCGGAGAGTCATGCCGTGTATTGGGGCGAAAGCGGGGTCGCCTACGCGTCGGGACATGAGGCGCTGATGTGTCGCCGCGTGGTCTATCAGTCGCTAGTCCTGCTGGTTCTCCATTCAAAAACCTTTCCCAAAGAACGGAAACTCGCCCTGCTTCCTGCGGTGACTGCCTATCTCGACGAGACCGCAAAGGCCTTCCCATCCCGCAACATAACCGGCATTTTTATGCGCTTCCTTGCCCAGGCTGCTGCGATGAGCCATGAGGCGGGGGATGACGCCTTCGCGGAAGCGTGTCATGCGCGTTTTCTGAAGCTGTTGCCCCCCACGATGGAGAAGCCGACGTTGGAAGATCTGTACCGCGACGCGGAACGGATGCGGGCGGGGAAGATGTGAGTTAAGGTAAAAGATTAAGCGGTTTAAAGGTTACAGTGTTAGGTGTCAGGGATTAAGGAGTGTGGAGATGTCGGAGAGAAGTGAGCGCGCGGTCGCGCTGTTCAAGGCGGGTGCCTCCTGTTCGCAGGCGGTGGTGGCGGCCTTTGCAGACCGGATCGGGATGGATGAGGCGGCCGCCATGCGGATGGCCAGCGGGTTCGGTGGCGGAATCGGCCGGATGCGCGAGGTGTGCGGGGTTGTGTGCGGGCTGACGTTGTTGGCGGGTTTGAAGGCCGGGAATCCGACCCCCGGGGATGTGACGGGAAAACAGGCGGCGACCGACCTGGTCCAGAAGGTTGCGGCTGAGTTTCGTGCGGCGTTCGGAAGCATCATCTGCCGGCAGTTGCTGGGGCTTGAGAAACCGGCGGACGGATCGACGTTGCCTCCGAAACGTCCCTGTTCCGAGTTTGTCGCGTTCGGCGCGGAGTTGGCCGAGAAGATGATTTTCGCCGCGTGATGAGTCCGGTCCCCCATATCCCCGCCCGTTTCCGTCCGCATGGCATAACGTTCCTGCATGAGGATCGCGATGTGATCGTGATCGACAAGGCGGCGGGGATTTTGACGACCGAGGCGCTTTACGGCGACCCCCAAACCGCCCATGCCGCAGTGACCGCCTATCTCCGGAAAGGCGCGGTCCGGTCGTCCAAATGCGCTTATCTGGTGCATCGGCTTGACCGCGAGACATCGGGCGTTTTGCTGTTTGCCAAGAGTGAGGAGGCGCAGATCCGCCTGAAGGAGAATTGGGCGGCAAACGAGAAGATCTATCTCGCGCTGGTCGAAGGACGCCTGTCGGAGAAGAGCGGGCTTTTTGAGAGCGCGCTGGCGGAGGACGAAACCTACTTTGTCCATTCGGTCGCGGATCCGGCGGCGGGGAAGTGGGCGCGGACCCAATACGCGGTCTGTTATGAGACGGAGCGGATGAGCGCGGTGAAGATCCGGTTGCTGACCGGCCGGAAGAATCAGATCCGGGTTCACTTTTCGGAGGCGGGGCATCCGGTGATTGGCGATTGGAAATATGGCGCGTCCCGGCGGTTTAGGGCGCCGCGGCTGTTTCTGCATGCGCAGTCGCTTGCGTTCGACCATCCGCACACGGGTGAGCGGATGACGTTCGAGGCGCCGGTCCCTGCATCGTTTTGGACGTTTGCTGAGGGATTTACTGAAGAGGATTGGAGGAGAGCATGAGAGGTGTCGTTTGTGTGCTGGTCTTTCTGATGGGGCTGGCGATGGGGTGTGTCTCCCATCGGGTGATTGAGGATACGCGCAAACCCGAACTGGAGATTACCGAGTTTGGGATTCTTCTGGTCAACGGCGAGCGGGTCGAGCGTGGCCGTCTGGTGAAGGCGATGAAACGGGCCGGTTTCACTTACGATCAAGAGGTGAACATTCTGGTGCCGGACCGCCCTGACCGCCAACTGATGAAATCCGTCACGGGGGAACTTGTGAGGGGCGGATACAAACGGCATGTTTTCGTCAAAAACCGCCGGGCGATGTCCGATCTGCCGCCTACCGTCCAACCGGGCGCTGCGAAGGGGAAACCTGCCGTGCCGACGTCTGCCCGGCAACCGGTCCGGCGGACCACTCCGGCGGGACGCCGTTAAAGGGAGCGGGCGGATGATGGAACCGCAACCGACATCGTCTTTTCGGCAGGTGCGTCACGAACAGCCGGTACGGGCCGTTCCGGAGGTTCGGACCGAAGCGGATCTGGCCGCGTTTGATGCTTCCCTGCGCAGGCTGGTCCCCGATGATGTCTGGGATTATGTCGTGGAGCCGGCCTTCGAGGGAATCCCGGTCGTGATCCGCTATGAGGAGGGACGGCTGGTTCGCGCCGTCACCCAGGGGAACGGCGAAATCGGTGATGACGTGACGGACGGTATCCGGGCGTGCGGCTGGGCGCTCCACGCATTGGCGGATGCGCCGGCTCTGATGGAACTCCGGGGGATGGTTTGCCTGACGCGTGATGCCTTTCAGGAGGTGAACCACCAGGCGGAGGAGAGCGGTTGCGGTCCCTTTTCCGATGCCGCCGATGCCTGTCGGGCGGCGCTGCGTGCGCAAATGTCCGCGAAAAGTTCCCGTCCGTCCTTTGATATCTTGGTTGATACCTGTTGCCGGGTGAAGGGGCGCACGTTCGCGACGCACGCCGAAATGGCCGGATGTTTTCAGCGGTGGGGATTGAAAACCGCGCCCTGGCAGCGGCTGTGCATGGATATCCCGATGGCCGTCGCGGCGATTGAGGAGTTGGCGGCGATCCGCCACACCTTCCCCTTCGCGGTGCGGGGTGCCGTTATCCGAATGAGCCGGTGTGAACCGGCCGATCGGGTTGAGCGCGCGGCCGGTTCGTCACAGGCGGCGCGGATTTGGGTCTATCCTCCGGTCTGCGCCGAAACGCGCCTTGTCGGGGTGGCGGCCCGTGTCGGCCGCACCGGTGTCCTGATGCCCGTGGCGGAGTTGGATCCGGTTCCGCTGGCGGACGTAACGGTCCATCAGGCGGCGATGCCAGAGGGGGTTGCGCGGGATCTTCTGATCGGTGACCGCGTCCGGGTCCTCTATGCCGGGGATTCCCTGCCGGTCGTATCGGCGGTGTTGACCGATCGGCGCGATGGGACGGAACAACCCTTTTCCCCGCCGACGGTCTGTCCCGCCTGCGGTGAGCCGGTTGTTCGCCGGGAGGGTGAAACGGTTCTCCGCTGTGGGAATCTGGCGTGTCCCGCCCGACGGATCGGGCGGTTGCTCCAGTTCGTTTCCGTAAATGGGCTTGACCTTCCATTCATCACCGGGGAGGTCGCGAGGACCCTGGTCGAGGGCGGGGTGGTAGAGGATCCGCTTGATCTCTTCGCGCTCACGCCGGGACGTTTGGCCCAGTTGCGTCTCGGGAGCGCTCCGACAGAAGGCGAATCCGGCGCACGGAGGGATGCGTGGGATCTGCTCGATGCGTTGGACGCCGCCCGCCGACTCCCGTTGCACCGGTGGCTTTATGCGGTGGGGATTCCGGAGGTTGGGGTCAAGGATGCCGACCCAATCGCCTCGCTTCATCCTTCCTTTTCGGCATTGGCCGCTTCGCCGGTCATCACGGGTCTTATCCGTCTGGATGCGCTGACCGCCCGTGCCAGCGAGTGGGCGGAAACGTTGGCGGATCCTATCCGGGAGGCGGAGCGCCAGATACGGTTTAATCGGCTCTGCGGCGAGATTGGGGTGTTGGGGGACGAACTGGTCGCCGCGGGCGGGGCCGCTCGGATTCCGGGAACGGCTTTGCCGCCGCGCTATGCCTCCGCTATCCGGATTGAAGCGGCCCGAGCCGTCGCCGCCTTTTTCGCCTCGGATTACGGACAGCGTTTCGCCGCCCGGCTGGCCGCGCTCCGGATCGATCCGAAACGGCGGGAACCGGCGCAAGAGACGGGACGTCTCGCCCATTTGATCTTTGTGTTGACCGGGACGTTTTCGGTGCCGCGTGAAACCTATTCCGCCAAGATCATGGCAGCCGGTGGTTGGGTGCAGGATGCCGTGACACCCCAAACCCGCTATCTGGTGGCGGGGAACGGAACCGATGCGACGAAGACCCGCAAGGCGCGGGCGTTGGGGGTGGAGGTGATCGACGAGGCGGAGCTACTTGCGCTTCTGCTCGGCAACGCGATACCCGTCGCGCTCCATCCGCCTGCGCCCGAACCGCCGCGCCGCCGTCCGGCGAAAAAGAAGGAGAAGTCTGCGGATGGATTCCGGCAGGATGAGCTGTTTTAAAGGCGAAGGTCGAATGACCTCTCAATCCGAAACGCTCAACGTTGTTATGCAGGGGGTTGCGGGATGGATGTGATATTGGCTTCAGGATCGCCGAGACGGCGGAAGATATTGGAGGGGTTGGGGATCGCGTTTCACGTGGAACCGGCCGATGCGGACGAGATCGTCGATTCTTCCGATCCGGTTGGCACGGTGGCGGTGAATGCGGCGGCGAAGGCTGCGGCGTGTCAAAGGAAACACCCCGACTGCGCGATCATCGCCGCGGATACGCTGGTCTGGTTCGAGGGGCGGCTGATCGGAAAACCCCGCGACTGTGACGAGGCGGCCGCTTTCCTGCGGGACTTCTCGGGGCGTACGCAGATCGTCTACACCGGTCTCGCGCTGATTCTTCCGGGTCGTGCGCCCGAGATTCGCGTGGAAGCCTCCTCCGTCCGTTTCAAGCGGCTGGATGAACGGACGATTCTGGATTATCTGCGGCTGACGCGACCGCTGGACCGGGCCGGGGCGTATGATATCGACGAGAACGGCGCGTTGCTCATCGACGGCTATCAAGGTTCCTATTCCAACATCATGGGACTTCCGGCGGATCCCGTCCGCGATTGGCTCCGGGCGAACCTTCCCGCCGTTTTCACGGATACGCGCGAATAGCCGTTACCCGCCGGTCCGTTACTTTTCCGACTTTTTTTTGTATCTCATGTTTGCATTGGGAGGGAAAATGGGGTATATTATTCCCCAATTACGCCTGATTAGCCCTGTGGATAGGGGGTCAGGAGATGGAAACGAAGCGTTGCGCCGGTGGAAATCGGCCGAAAAAAGGGGTTGCTGTCCATGAAGAAAATGCTGTTGGGTTTGGTGTTGGTCGGGTCGATGATTTTTGGCGCGTCTGCGGCGGAGAACACCCGGTGGCCGGTTTGGTTCGCCTTTAATGATGTTGACGACGTGGATGTGATCGGGCTTCGTGTGAACTGGTTCTCGGGGCAGTGCGATCAGATGACCGGTTTGGATGTCTTGGGGTTCATCGGTCGTTCGGCTACCTATAACGGAATCCAGCTCAACCTGCTTCGCAATGACGTGACGGATGTGCTGGCCGGTTGGCAGATCGGTTGCTACAACTCGGTTGGCCGCGGGGATTGCCTGGGCCTCCAGACGGGTCTTTGGAATGAGTGCGGTTCGCTTTGCGGTCTTCAGGCGGGCCTTGTGAACGTGGGTGACCGTGTGACCGGTTTCCAGATCGGGATCATCAATCGGAGTGAGGATCTGTATGGGTTCCAGGTGGGGCTCATCAACGTCAACCGCAGCGGTTGCACGCCGTTCATGCCGATTGTCAACGTGGGTTTCTAATCGTTCCGTCTCATATTTCCGGAATTCAGATGCTTTGTTTCGGCCCGCAATGGAAGCATTGCGGGCTCTTTTTTCAATAGGATACAGACTATGAAGATTAAACCGTTTTGCGCGCTCCGTCCCGTTCCCGAGAAGGTCTCGTCCGTGGCTTCCGTTCCGTATGATGTGGTCGATACGCGGGAGGCCCGTGTGTTGGCGGAGGGCAACCCCGACAGCTTTCTACACGTCTCCCGCCCGGAGATTGATCTCCCCGATACGGTCGATATCTATGATGACCGGGTTTACGACCAAGGCGTCGCCGCCTTTCAGGATCTTCAGGATCGCGGGGTGCTGATCCGTGAGACGGCCCCCCGGCTGTACCTCTACCGGCAGGTCATGGGCGACCACAGCCAGACCGGGATCGTGGCCTGTTGCGCCACGGAGGATTACGCGAACAATGTGATTCGCCGCCATGAGAAAACCCGCCGTGACAAGGAGGACGACCGGACGCGCCACTGTCTCGGACTCAATGCCAATACGGGGCCGGTGTTCCTGACATACCGCGACCGTGCCGTGATCGACGCCAAGGTCGCCGCCGTACAGGCGACGGCGCCGCTGTATGATTTCACCGCGGCGGACGGTGTCCGGCACACGGTCTGGATGGTGACGGATGATGTGCAGGATTGGGTTGCCGATTTCGACCAGGTTCCGTTCGCCTATGTCGCGGACGGCCATCACCGCGCCGCCGCCGCGTTCCGTTCCAGTCTGGCGCGTAAGGCGGAGAATCCCGCCCATACCGGCGGGGAGGAATACAACTGGTTCCTCGCCGTGCTCTTTCCTGAGACACAACTCCGGATTCTCCCGTACAACCGGTGTGTGGCGGATCTGAACGGCATGACACCCGAAGCCTATCTGGCGAAGGTCCGCGCGATCTTCACGACAGAGGCGGTTGATTCCCCCGATCCGGAAGGTCCTCGCGAGGTCCGGATGTACCTCGCCGGGAAATGGTACAGCCTCAAGTGGGATGCGTTTGAAAGCGATCCTGTCGGGCGTCTGGATGTGAGTGTCCTGCAGGATCGTCTGTTGGCTCCGGTGCTCGGCATTGAGGATCCCCGGACCGATACGCGTATCTCATTCATCGGCGGGATCCGGGGAACCGGGGAACTGGTGAAGCGGGTCGATTCCGGACGGGATCAGGTCGCTTTCGCGATGTATCCCGTCACGGTTAGCCAGATGATCGACATTGCAGACGCGGGACAGATTATGCCCCCGAAGAGCACCTGGTTTGAACCGAAACTCCGTTCCGGGCTTTTGATCCACACCTTGGATTAAGCCTACGCCCGCGCTTGCGGAAACGGTGTGGGGAGTGACGGGTGACGAGTGTCGGATGTCGTCCACTTGTCGCGTATCAAAAACTCAACTCTCAACGGCAGAACGCGCAATTCAAGACGCAAAGCCCGTAGAGGCATGCGGTTTCGGCACGGAGGACGGTCGGCCCGAGGCTGACCGGCACCGTTCCCGCCTGGCGCAGGGCATCCAGTTCCTCCGGCGAAAAGTCCCCTTCGGGGCCGACATACCACCCCGCGTTTTCCGGGGCTTTCGGATAGCGGTTGAGCGCCGTCCGGAACGGTTCGGCGTCGGGGGTGAGTGCGCCCACAAAGACCGGCTGCGACTGCGCCACGAGTTCAAGCGACTCCCCGAACTTCACGGGCGGGAGAATCTCCGGGCACCAGAATGAGCAGGATTGGCGCATCGCCTCCTCGGCGATCCGTTGCCACCGTTCGGTTTTCGCCTCCCGTTCTTCCGGAGGGATCTTCACGACCGTGTGCGCCGAGAGCACCGGTACGATCCGGCTGATCCCCAGTTCGACCGCCTTCTCGATGGTCCAATCCATCCGCTTGCCCTTGCTCACGCAGGCGAAGAGCGTGACGCGGGTGGCGGGGCGGGGGGCGGTGAACAGCGGTTCTGCCGCCGTGAAGGTAATGCCGTTTCGCGATGCCGTCTCCACCTTCGCCAGCCGCGCCCGTCCGGCGCCGTCAAAAAGCTGGACGACGTCACCCGGCTGAACCCGCAGAACCGTCTGCAGATGGCGCGCCGATTCCCGGTCCAGCGCGCATGTCTCTTCAAGGATCGATGCGGTGGGGATGAGGCAACGGTGCATAGTTAAGCCTTCTCGTTCTGTTCCCGCAACGCATCGCGGCGCTTGAAGAAGGACGCGGCTTCGCTGTCCTGCTTCTTCTTTTGCGGGAAGTTGGCATCGGAACAGGTTTCCGCAAATTGCTCCAGCAGGCTCTTTTGCTTGGCGGAGAGGTGGTCCGGCACCTCGAAGATGATCTGCACGTGAAGGTCTCCGACCCCACCGTTCAGTCGGGGCATGCCTTTGCCGCGCAACCGGAGCACCTTGCCGTTGGTGGTGCCGGCGGGGAGTTTCAGCCGGGCATTCCCGTCCGGGGTCGGCACCTCGATGTCGCCGCCCAACGCCGCTGTCACCGGCGAGACGAAGATCCGGCAGATCAGATCGTCATCCTGCCGCTCGAACAGGTCGCTCTCCCGGACGTGCAGGACCACATGCAGGTCGCCCGCCGGGCCACCCCTCAGGCCGCTTTCACCCTTCCCCGCCAGCCGCAGGCGCGATCCGGTCTCGACCCCGCGCGGAATCCGCAACGAAATGTGGCACGGCTTTTTGACCTGTCCGGTTCCCCGGCAGCTCTTACAGGGGTTGCGGATGATGGAACCCTCGCCGTGGCAGACCGGACAGGTCTGACGGATCTGGAAGATTCCGCCGCCCGCGACAACATAGCCTCGGCCGCCGCATTGCTTGCAGGTTTCCCGCGACGATCCCCGGTCCGAACCTGTCCCGTGGCAGGTCGGGCACTCACCGTTGATGTTGAGGTCAACCATCCGGGTGGAACCGAACAGCGCCTCCTCGAAATCGATCTCCAAATCGAACCGCAGGTCGTTGCCCCGCTGCGGCCCGTTCGGGTCGTGGGAATGGCGTTGTCCGCCGCCGAAGAAATCGCTGAACCCGCCGCCACCGAAAAACGCCCCAAAGATATCCTGAAGATCAAAATCCTGTCCGTGCGAGAAGTCGCGGCCGAAATCGAATCCGCCGGGCCCGAAGTTGTTGCCTGCGTGGCCGAACTGGTCATACCGCTGCCGTTTCTGGTCATCGCTCAAAACTTCGTAAGCCTCGCAGATCTCCTTGAATTTCTCCTCCGCCTCCTTGTTCCCCTGGTTGCGGTCGGGGTGGTACTGCATCGCCAGTTTGCGGTAAGCCTTTTTGATCTCATCCTTCGAGGCGGTTTTGGATACGCCGAGGACCTCGTAATAATCTCTTTTCTCTGCCATATAAGCCTCCTTGCCAAAGATTAGACACCTGTCACAACCTTGGCATATCTAATGACTTTCTCACCCATAGTATAGCCCTTCTGGGTGACGTCGATTACTTTGTTTTTCTTGTCTTCTTCCTGTACCGGGAACTGAGCCACAGCCTCGTGGAAATCAGTGTCGAAGTCTTTGCCGACAGCCTCGATCTCCTTGACGCCGTTCTTCTTGAGGAAAGCAGTCACTTTGTTGTAAATCAGTTCGACACCTTCCTTGGCGGAAGCGGCGTCATCTGATTCCTTCATTGCTGCAATCGCCCTTTCGAAATCGTCTACAATGGGAAGCATATCCTTCACCAGGTTCTCATTGGCCAACGATATCAAGTCCATACGCTCCTTCGCGCTGCGGCGGCGTTAATTGTCAAACTCCGCTGCGAGACGCAGATATCTGTCATTGGCCTCTGCCAACTTGTCCTGAAGGTCTTTCATCTCCTGCATCGAAGACTGCTCTGCTGCAGGTTCTTCGTCCTGCTTCTGATCCGTCTGTTCCTTCGATTCTTCCTGAGGAGCCTCCTGGCCTGCTGCTGGACGCTGTTCCTCTTCGTTTTTGTGTTCGTTATGTTTCTTTTTCATAATACCTTGTTTAAAGCTGCGCAAAGATACACAAATTGTTTGCCATCGGCAGCCGGTGCGACAAAATGGCAGACACTCTCCTTACAATCGAAAAAAAATGTAATTTTGCGGCCTGACATACAAGCGAAACAGAGGAATATGGACAACCAAGGTAACGCAATTCTGCTGATCCACTGTCAGGACACTCCTGGCATCATAGCGGAAATCACCAATTTCATCACCGTCAACAAAGGTAACATCGTCAACCTCGACCAGCACGTGGACCATCGCGCGAACGCCTTCTTTATGAGGATCGAATGGCAGCTCGAAAAGTTCCTCATCCCCAAGGACCGCATCGGCGAGTATTTCCAGACCCTCTACGCCAACAAATACGGGATGGAGTTCTGGCTGTACTTCACCGACCAGAAGCCTCGTATGGCCATATTTGTGTCCAAGATGTCGCACTGCCTCTACGATATGCTTGCCAGATATTCTGCAGGCGAATGGAATGTCGACATTCCGCTCATAATAAGCAATCACGAGGACCTGCGCCCGATAGCGGAGCAGTTCGGGATACCTTTCCACGTGTTCCCCATCACTCCCGAGAACAAGGCCGCCCAGGAGGCCGCCGAGCTCAAGCTTCTCAAGGAAAACGGAGTCACCTTCATAGTCCTTGCCCGCTATATGCAGGTCATCAGCGACGATATGATCGCCAGCTATCCCAACAAGATCATCAACATCCACCACTCCTTCCTGCCCGCCTTCATCGGCGCCAAGCCTTATCATCAAGCCTACGAGCGCGGAGTCAAGATCATCGGTGCCACCAGCCACTATGTCAACGCCGAGCTTGACGCAGGCCCCATCATCGAGCAGGACGTGGCCCGCATCACCCACAAAGACAGCGTGGAAACCCTCGTCAGCAAAGGCCGCGACCTGGAGAAGATAGTCCTCTCCCGTGCAGTCGTGAAGCACATCGACCGCAAGATCCTGGTGTTCCGCAACAAAACTGTGATTTTCGACTAAAGCTCTTCGATAAAAGGAGGCCAGCTCACAGGAGCTGTCACCGAGATTTCTTCCTTCCGCGTAGGATGCGTGAAGCTTATGCTGCGCGCGTGCAGGCAGATGCCGCCGTCTTTGTTGGAGCGGGGTGCGCCGTATTTCAAATCGCCTTTGATGCAGCAGCCTATGGCCGAGAGCTGGCATCGGATCTGGTGGTGCCGGCCGGTGAGCAGTTCCACTTCCACAAGATGATATCGGTCGAACGACTTCAGCAGCTTGTATCTCAACCTGGCTTCCTTGGAACCTGGTTTCTCCTGAAGGCTTGCATACGACTTGTTCTGCTTCTCGTTGCGCACCAGCCAGTGCTTCAGCTCTCCTTCGGCAGGATTCGGAGCGGCGCAGGTAAGTGCCCAGTAGGTCTTGTGGACGCTGCCGTCGCGGAAGGCTTCGTTCATCCTTTCCAGACACTTGCTGGTCTTGGCGAAAAGTGTGACGCCGCTGACGGGGCGGTCGAGGCGGTGGGGAACTCCCATAAAGACGTGGCCCGGCTTGCCGTCGCGCTGCGCGATGAAACGCTTCAGGGTCTCGCTGAGCGCCTCGTCTCCTGTCTTGTCGCCCTGGACTATTTCGCCGCTCTCCTTTGAAACAATGATGATTCGGTTGTCCTCGTAGATGACTTTCATGTTGCTATAAATGGATAATACTCACTCTCCTTTCGGTAAATCGTGGGCAAAGATACAAAAATAATTGAACTTTCCTTTGTCCCATTATGATTTTTTTGTACCTTTGCAGATAATAATGTGATAGATGACATAGATTATTCACAAAAAAAACGAAACAATAATGAAAAGGACAATAAGAATTATTGTACTGTCTGTCCTGGCAGGCATCGGCCTGTCGCTTCAGATTCAGGCTCAGGTCATGAAGACTGCCGATTTGGAAAAATATGCCAAGCAGAAGTATGGCGAGAAATGGCTCGACGCAGCTGCCAACCTCGCAAGTACCCTGACGCTTGACAAGAACCAGTCGCTCACCTATCAGCAGGTCATAGAGGCACCCGGAAAGACGAAGCAACAACTCTATGTGGCACTGAACTATTGGGCTACGGCCACGTTTCAAGACCACCAGTCGATTACGCTCAACGACAAGGAGGCTGGTTGCATCATCATCACCGCCCCGATTATCGACATTGCCCGCCACACAGGCACGGTGAAGAAGTATTCGGTGAGTATTTCGCCAGTGATTCGCCTCGACATCAAGGACGGCAAGGTGCGTGTCACCTACACCGTTCAGACCTACGACGTTCTGGCCGATATCTCCGGAGGCTGGCTGACTGCGATTGAGGCTGACAATAAAACCTTTGGCGACTCGAAGCGTAAGAAGGACGACAAGACCAACCCCTATCTCTATGACTCCCAATGGGAGATCGCCCAGCACTATCCCTTCGTGGAGAAAGA
>DBXN01000085.1:0-288 GCA_002309585.1 Verrucomicrobia bacterium UBA1211 | reverse complement strand
CACGCCTACTCCAACGCCATCATGGACAAGGTGGAGGAGGCCATCAAGAACGGCATCATTGGCAACGAGGACGACGACTGGTAATCAAAATTATTGTGTGGCTTTTCCCGCCCTCAGATCGCGGATGTACTGACAGAAGCGGTCAATGAGGGAGATTCTCTCCTTGTTTGGTACGTCGATGAGCGAGGCACCGTTGTTGAACTGCATCACAGTCGGTTTCTGCTCATCGAACAAGGGCCAGTTGGGAAGACCTTTCCCATTAGGATTACCACCTGTCTTGGCGAAGTT
>DBXN01000038.1:40348-40944 GCA_002309585.1 Verrucomicrobia bacterium UBA1211 | reverse complement strand
ATGACGCACGGGACGCCCAGCCGACGTTCGACGGCGTCGCGAAGGGAACGGTTCAACCGCAGGGCATTCCCCAAACCGACCACCGTGGTCGCGGAACCGATTCCGCATCCGCGGGCCAGCTCGTCCACGATCCCTTCCGCGAATGCGGTAACCAGCCGGCCGGGTTGGAGGTTACGCTCCGAGATCCCGGCCAGCGCGCCTCCCCGGCAACCGTCCGCCTGACGGGACCCGAAGAAGCGCGTGTCCGCCATCAAACCATCGGCATCGTCCGAAGCGAGCCGGTCCATCGTACCGTAGAGTGCGTCCGGCGAAAGTTCGACACCGGCGAATTCCCGCACAACCGTCTGGAAGAAACGGGCGAGGTAGGCGTAAGCCCATCCACCGCATAGGGTCGCATAGGTCTGGAAAAATCCGAATCCCGGCAATGGCCGGGTCTCCATCGAGGGGTCGTACCGGTAGTCACGGATAACGGCGGAGAGCTGCCCGCTCGTTCCGAGATTCAGCACCACACTTCCGGGATAGAGCATCTGGGCCGCATAGACACCGGCGGGGTTGTCGCCGATGGGGCTGAAGAGCGTCAAACCCTTGAGAAACGC
>DBXN01000038.1:39713-40299 GCA_002309585.1 Verrucomicrobia bacterium UBA1211 | reverse complement strand
AACAGCCGATCCGGAATGGCCAGCGCATCGCGAAGCGGTGCCAGCCATTTCCGCTCAGGGAGATCCCAAATTCCCCAACTCGCCGCGAAGGTCTCATCGGTGACGGGCCGGCCCGTCAGCCGCGCGATCAAGAATCCGGGGATGGAGAGCAGGAAGGCGCATCCGCCGGGAAAGGAACCGCCGCGGATGTCCGCCGCGACCGTGGCGGCGCCGTAACCGGGATGGAGCCGGCAACCGGTCCGCTCCTCGAAGCGGTGCCGCAACAACGTCTCCGGCAACGCGCCGCCCCGCTGGTCCTGCCAGGTGATCAGCGGCGAAAGCGGATTGAAACCGGCGTCGACCGCCACAACACCGTGCATCTGTCCGCTGAAGGCGATCCCCGTCACCGGTTCGGGAGAGGCGTCCATCAGCCGCCGGACCAGATCGATGAAAACGGCTTCGATCCGAAGCGGATCCTGTTCGTGACGGCCGGCCGACAATCCCGGACAATCGCCGGGATTCGGCGCGGATACCGTTTCGAGCACGCGTAATGTGGCGGGATCGACCAAAACGCCCGCCAGCGCGGTCGTTCCGATATCGATCCCGA
>DBXN01000038.1:38194-39635 GCA_002309585.1 Verrucomicrobia bacterium UBA1211 | reverse complement strand
CCGAAGAAGCCGAAGATCGCCCAGGTCGGGACCAGCCCGCTACCCGGCTTCTCCGGCTGACCCGCGAAGATCGGGAAGCAGAACGTGATCAACGCCGCGAAGAACCAGTGGGTGAAGCTGCCGAGCGACTGCCCGTTCGCGCGGTGGCGCTGCGGGAAGACCTCGCTGATCAGCACCCAGATGACCGTCCCCTGGCCGACGGCATGCGCAGCGATAAAGAGGAAGAGCATCATCGCCGCCATCTTGCCGTTGTTCAGATAGAAGAAGACACTGCAACTGAAGAGCGAGATCAGGTAGCCCACGCCACCGATCAACAGCAGCATCTTCCGTCCCAGACGGTCGATCAGCCACACGCCGAGGAAGGTGAAGAGGAAGTTCGTCGAGCCGAGCCCAAAGGTGGACAACAGCGCCGCGTTACGGCCGAAACCGGCCAGCTCGAAAATCCGCGGGGCGAAGTAGTTCACCGCGTTGCAGCCGCTGAGCTGGTTGAAGAAGGCGACCAGAAAGGCGATTAGGATCGGGCGCAGATTCGCGCGCGACCAGAACGGCGTCCGGTCCGGATCCTCCGTGAGCGCCTGCTTGACCGGACCCGCCGCCTTCTGCGCGAGCCACCGCGGGCTCTCGATCAGGAACGGGCAGAGACAGGTGAAGAGCAGAGCCGGGAAGGACTCCACGCCCAACATCCACCGCCAGGCGATCGCCTTATCGAGATGGCGGGCCAGCAGGAGATTGGAGACCAGCGAGAGCAGCACGCCGAAAACGATGTTGAACTGGAAGAGGGCCGTCATCTTCCCGCGCGACTCCGGCGGCGAGATCTCAGAGATGTAGACCGGCGCCGCGACCGTCGAAACGCCCACGCCCAAACCGCCGATGAACCGCGCGATGATCATCGACACCGGACCCGTCGCGAAACCGCTCCAGACGGCGGAGACCAGATAGAAGACGCCGACCCAGAAGAGGGTCTTCTTCCGGCCGAAACGGTCGCTGATGCCGCCGCCGATAAGCGACCCGATCACCGTTCCCCACAACGCGGCGCTCATCACCCAGCCGTGCGTCATCGCCGAAAGCGACCACACCCGCTGGATATCCTGCTCCGCGCCACTGATCACAATGGTGTCGAAACCGAACAAAAATCCGCCCAACGCGGCGACAATCGCCAAAAACCAAACTTTTTTCTGATCGTTCATTGTTCCATCAACCCCTAACGTTAACCATGTTTAAAACGCCGTTAGTTTAAGTCCTAAACGCCGTTCTGTCAATCCCGCCGTGTGGGTTGAGGGTTGAGGGTTGAGCGTTTCATTTTGAAATTCTGAAATGATGAAATTAAGCCATTATGGAATTTCACCCTGCCACATTTTCATAATGCCATAATGCCACATTGTCCTATTTCCACAATGTCATAATCACCCGTTCCCCATTCCCCGTTCCCCTCTTTAACCTT
>DBXN01000038.1:7200-38138 GCA_002309585.1 Verrucomicrobia bacterium UBA1211 | reverse complement strand
AAGATGGAGGTGTAGACCAGATTCTTGCGGCCCTTCAGCTGCTTGAACGGCGCCAGCCACTGCCCGATCAACTCGATGTCCAGCTGTCCCGTGACCGGCGAATAGGCGGTGATCAGCAGATCGCGCGGGCTGTAACGGATGCCGGTCCCGAGCGCTTTGGAGATCGCCTCCTTCGCGCACCAGAAACGGAGAAGCGCCGTCGGTCCCTCACCGCTGTTCGCGGCAAGCTCCAGCTCTTCCGGCATGAAGACCCCTTGAGTGAACTCATCGGTCAGATTCCGCCCCAACGCCTCGATGTCGATGCCGATTTTCGCGTTCGCCGCCACCGCCGCCACGACCAGCTTCGAGGTGTGCGCGATGGAGAGGTCCAGATTCACCGGCGAATGTTCCTTCCACATGCCCAGCGGATGGGGCTTGCCCGAATCGTCCGCCCAGATGGGAATATCGGCCGACGTCCAGTGGGCGTGATGATACCGCTTGAGGAAGCGGCGGACCGACTCCTTGGCCACCGCCCGGCCGAAGAGCCACTCAACCCGGCGCGCGGTCGAACCCTGCATCTCGAACCACTCCTCCCGCTCGGTCGGGCTCAACAGCACATAGGCCAGACTCTTCAGCCAAAGTTCCTGATTGTGCTCGAAAATCGGGATCGGGATGTCCATCGCCATCGACGCCGCGACCGGCGTCTGGGGATTGCCGATCAACTCCAACGGCAACGGCTGGGTGATGAACTTCTCGGAGGGCTGGAGGATGTACTGCTGATACTCCGGCGGGACACGCTCGCACAACTCTTCCCATCCCTTGATCTCCAGCAGCAGGCGACCGTCGCCATCGGAAACCTGGATGTCCGCCACATGGGACCGGGGTGTCACGGAGAAGAGCCGCAGATACCCGCGCAACCTCGCCCCTTCCGTAAAGTGGTTGGTGTAGAAGGTGATCCTCCGGGACCGGAAGGGAATCGAAACCGCGCCGGCAAACTTCTCATGCGACCGCCAGAGCGAGAAGCACGAGACAATGCCGTCCAACAGGGTCGGCCAGATCGAGAAAAGCGGAAAATGGGTGGAACGGACCGCATGTTCCCGGCACGGGACCTCCACCTCGAAATCGATTCCCCCATCGCTCCACAAATCGACATGCCGGACAATCTGAAGGCTCCCGCCCTGGAAGAGCCGGTCGGGGTAGATGTCGCGCGTGGACCAGTTGACGGGCCGGGGATTCGCCAGGGGAACGGGATGCATCGGATCCGGCGCCTTCGGGACATCCGCCGCCAACAGCACGACCGCCTCCATGATCGGCCACGTGTAGGCGCTGTTCGGGGTGTCGTCGCGCAACTGGACCCGGACAGCGGAGAAGGCAGGATCCGACCACGGTACCCGCTCCGCGCGGAGATTCACCCGCAGGGAGCCGTGCTGGAAACCGACCCACCGCTGCGACCGGAGATTATCCACCCGCACGACACGCAGCCGCGGGGAGAGCCGCCGGGCCGTCTCGCACATCATCTCCAATCCGGAAATAAGCGAAAGCAGCGTGAGGCCCTTCATGTGCGGCATGGCGTAGGACAACTGGCTCGACCCGATCGCGAAATCCCGCATGAAGGGATAATCCTCCAGGGTCAGCGTCTTGGCGACCTCCAGCATGATCCCCGGCTGTTCCTCGACAATCGCGGCGTTGGCGAGCAACGGGAAGTCCGCCCCGAAGTTCAAACGCCGCTGACCAGAGCCATCCTGCAGCGGCTTCCGGTCGGCCGCACCCGCCTGCTGCGAAGCGGTGACAAACTCGTTTGACGGGGCGAAGAGGGTAAAGGTCGGAAGGTTCGCGTTCAGACGGAGTTCCTTGTCCGATTGCCGGATGGCCGACATCGGCTTGTCGAAATTCAACGTGTTCCGGCGGCGGTGCTGATGCAGGACCGTCGCGTCCAACGCGACCCCCTGCGCCGCCAACATGCCCAATGCGTGGTTGAGCTGCAGCAGCCCGGACCGGTGGATTCGGTTCACGGCGACGGCCTGATGCGGTACCGTCTTCAGGATCTCGGTCACCGCATTGGTCATGTTGCCGCGCGCACCGAGTTCGACAAAGACGCGGAAACCGTCATCATACATCTTCTTGATGGTCGTGGTGAACTGGATCGGTGCCGTCCACTGGTCAACCGTCAGCCGGAGGATCGACTTGATGGAGGCGGGCAGCCGTTCGCCGGTCGCGCACGAGTAGATGGGGATCTTGGGCACATGCCGGATCCAATGGGTCAGGAACTGGCGGATGGAGGGCAGTCCCTTCGCGCACCACGGCGTGTTGAAGGGCCGGACCGCCGGCAGGTGGACCGTCTTCACGCCGGCCTCGGCGAGCGTCCGGACCACTTCGTCCAGAATGTCATAGGAGAGCGCCAAGGTCAGTTGCCGCGTGCTGGCGTAGAGCGCGATCACCAGACGGCCGGGGAAACGCGCCTGCAGGCCTTCGATCAGGTCGGCGGGCGCGTCCAGCGTGACGATCAGCCGGCACGAAGGGAAATCCTCCCGGCTCGCCAGCCGATTCAACATCTGGAAGCCCTCGCGCATGAACAGGACCCGCTTGTTCCGCGTCTGTTCGCCATACACCCCCGCGACCGCCAACGCGGCGAAATCCCCGCCGCCGAAACCGGCCAAACCATCCGGCGCGATGCCCAACTGATCGAAAAGCCGGTAGATCGAAAGGTTCGCCGCATGAACGCCGACGAGCGACTGCGCGAAAACCTCAGAGGAATCGGAAGAGACCGCTTTCCGATAGCAGGCTGAAGGCGGGAAAACGAAATCCGCCGGGGCAAACGGCCCGACCGACATCGCCTCCACCCACTCGTCAAACGTCTGACGGCAACAGCTGAACGCGAGGCAGAGGTCGCGCAGCAAATCCGGATAAAAGGTGTTGGAACCGGGAAACAGGAACGCCACGCGGCCCCGCGGGCAGAGCCGTTCGCGGAAATAATAGGTCCCGCTCTTATCCCGAATCCGGGGCGCCTCCTCCTCCAGTTTCTTCAAAGCGATCTGAAGCCGGGCCAGGAGATCCTGCGTCGAGGTCGCGACCACCGCCAGCACCGCGGGACGGCGCCGCGCCGTGCAGGCGCAGGTGTAGGCGACATCCTCCAGCGAAACGTCCGGCGCATGCTCCAGAAAACGGATGACCCGACGGACCTCCTGGATCAATGCGGCGTTATCCGCCGCGCCCACCAGGCACAGCTCGCTGTCGAACAGATCGTAGAGATGGCGGGGGGACGTCACTTCTCACCTCCCGGATACTCTTCGAGGATCGCGGCGGCGCATGTCCCCGAGAAGTCGAGCGCGGTCACGCAGGCGCGGCGGGGATTCTTCTTGTCACCCCGCAGCCACGGCCGCGAATCGGCCATCAGATAGATCGGCGAATGCGCGGAGTAGAGCCGCGCGTAGGGCTTTTCAACCGTCACCTGCGGAGGAAGTACCTGATGGTAAATCGACAAGGCCGCTTTCACGACTCCCGCCGCCGAAGCGGCCCACAGCGTATGGCCGATATTCCCCTTCACCGAACCGACCCCCACCAGCGGAGATCCTGCCCGGCGTTCGCCGTACAGCTCCTGAAGGACATGGATTTCCGTCTGGTCCGAATGCGGGATGCCCGATCCGTTCGCCTCGATCATCTGTACCGATTCCGGCGTGACATCCGCCGCCTCAAAGGCACGGCGCATGGCGAGCGTCAACCGTTCCGGCGTCGGGACCTGTTTCTGCTGGTCAATCGCGGCGGCCGCGATACCCGTGCTCCGGATGATCGCGTAAATCCGGTCATTCTGCCGCAACGCATCCTTCAGCCGCTTCAGGACAAAGATCACCCCGCCCTCGCCCGGCAGGGTCCCATCCGACTCCCGGCAGAAGGGACGGAGCGTTTTGGTGGCGGAGAAACGGAAGACACCCGCAATGCCCTTGACGAAGGCGGCGCACAAAGGCGGCTGGATCGCCCCCGCCAACGCGATATCGCACCGTTTGGCGCGCAGGTCATCCATCGCGCACTGAAGCGCCTGTATCCCCGAGACGGCCCCCGCGTCCAACACACACGCCGGTCCCGCGAACCCGAGAAAATGGGAGGTCCATGCGGTGAGCGCCGAGCCGAACCCCGACAGGAAGGCATAGGGATTCGCCGCCGGCAACGCCCCCACCAGCTGATTGCGGATCTCATCCATCTGGTCGGGCGAAGCCCCCGGGAAGAACTTATGCACGAGGTCCAGCGTCAAATCGAGAAAATAGGTATGCTGCAGCCAGTTGACCGTGGCGATATTGAACGGCGGGGCATATCCCAACCGGAACGACACACGGTCGGTCGGCAACGCGTGGTTTCCGCGTCCGACGTCCCGCAAGGCGTCGATGACCAGCTGGACCGTGAAGAAGAGATCGGGATTCTCGCCGATATGCGTCTTCTGCGGGAAATACTGATCACCGGGATTGCAGGCGTACAACTCGTCCAGACTCGCCGAGAAGGCGGGAGTCACCGCATTCTCGAAGAGGTCCGACCGGCTTGGAACCTGGGACTCTTCGCTCTGCGTGAATGCCGCTGGCGTGAAACAGCTCTTCTTGGTCAGGATGTTCCGCCACAACGCCGCCAAATCCGGCGCCTGCGCGAACCGGCAGGCCATCCCGGTTATGACGATATCTTCACGCGAGGTATGGTGCAGACCCGGCATAGCGAAAGTCCATGGTCAACCGTCAACCGTCGGAAGCCGGAGACGACTCGCTGAAAAAGCCCGTCGGCGGATAGACCTGTTCGGGAGCTGGGAATTGCCCTTCCGAAACCTCCCGGGCGAAGGTCGAGAACGCCGCCTTCACCGTCTCCCCCAATTCGGCGTAACGCTTCACAAACTTCGGAACATGCCCCTCCGTCAAACCCAGCATATCGTGAAGCACCAGCATCTGCGAATCGCAGTGCGGTCCCGCCCCGACGCTGATGGTCGGCACGCTCACCGACTCGGTGATCGCCTTGGCGAGATCCGGCGGCGTGCACTCCAACACGATTGAGAAGACCCCCGCCGCATCCAATGCCTTGGCGTCGCGCAGCAACTGCTCGCACGCCTCCCGCGTCTTGCCCTGAACCTTGAACCCGCCCAGGAGATTGACCGACTGCGGGGTCAGCCCGATATGCCCCATCACGGGGATCCCGGTCGCGACACACGCCCGGATCAGCTCGGCGCGGCACGCCCCGCCCTCCAGCTTGACGGCATCGGCGCCCGCCTGAAGGAAACGGCCCGCGTTCCGCAACCCCTCCTCAAGAGAAACCTGATAGGAGAGAAACGGCATATCCCCGACGACCAGCGTATTCTTCACCGTCCCACGCGCGACCGCCGCCGTGTGATGCAGCATCTCTTCCATCGTCACCGGCAGGGTCGACGCATACCCCAGCATCGTCATGCCGAGCGAGTCCCCCACCAAAACCAAAGGCAACCCGGCCTCGTCAGCCAACCGGGCGAAAGCGTAATCATAGGCGGTCACGCAAGCCGTCTTCTGACCGCCCTTCGCCGCCTTGAACTTAGTAATGGTCCACGATTTCATGTCCTTATTTTATCACTCCGCCGCAACCCGTTGCAAGCGGCAAAATCATCGGCGGCGGCGAGCGAACAGCATCCCGGGGAGGAACCCGACCGACCGCTTTTGAGCCGCTTCTCCCTCGCCTGTGCGACTACTTGGGATTGGAACCGGGCTGATAGGTCCGGTCGAAATCCCGGAACGCCGTCAAGTGGTCGGTATTAATGAAATCGATCTTCAGACGGCGCAATTCCGTCCAGAAAACATCGGTTTGAGGCGCCCCCCAGAAACGAAGCACCCTGCCCTGCCGATGCGCCTTCTCAACCAACGCGGCAAGTTTGGCGCGCTGATCTTCGGGAAACGGTCCCTTGCCCCGCCATGAGCAGACGCTCCCCCAATTCTCGTTGATCGCGCCCACCATCCATGCCGGACGGCTGGGATTGTCCAGATCGCCGAACCGTCCGTCCAGCGTCGCGTAGAACGTCTTGCCTTTGGCATCCTCAAACGCCTTGAACGGCCGATTGCCGGTGATGATCACCTGGACCGGTCCGGGCTTGCGCACGCCATCGGTCACTTGGCACAGCATCTCCTTGTACTTCTCCAGCAGCGGCGACAGCGCCGCCCAGGCCGCTTCCGGCTCCTCCTTGAATTCGATCCACAGATAGAACGTCTTGACACCCGGATAAACGGTCCCACCATTGCGTTCGATCCGTTCCTTGAGCGTCTGAAGGTAGACGGTTTCCAGATTACGCCGCAAGAGAATCTCCGCCGTCATGTGCCCCACCCAGAACTGTCCGTCGCGAAGGAAGACATCCGCCTCAACACTGCAGAAGCCGTGATCAAGCGCGTCAAGCATGGGCCGTTTCCGCCAGTAATCGTTATGGGAATGTCCATCCCGCAACGGCTTGACGGCTTCCGGCTCCGCACCGATGCAAAAGGAACCCAAGGCCAGAAGGGCGACCGTCGCCCAAACCAGCCGCCCACCCCCAAAAACCACTTTCGTACCGCTCATCAACAACCTCCCGCCCATGATCACCCGTCCCGTCCGTCCTCCCCGTCCTACCCGTCCTACCCGTCCTACCCGTCCCGTAACCCTTCCCTTAACCTTCCCTCACATATGCTTTGATGGTCGCGTGCGGTTTATCGGCGTCAGGTCCTGTCGGCCGGATCACATATCGCCCGACCGAAGCCGGGACGATGAAGGTCTCGGCGTAATGCACCGCGAACGGCTCGAAGGCGCCGGTCGGGCTCTCCACGGAAGCCTCGGCCCCCTCCACCAGGTTCAGCACATTGACGCCGCCGTTCGTGTCATGTGCGACCGGCTTCGTGAACCAATGCCGTCGCGTCTCGATGAACTCATAGGCGTGGAGCCCCGTCCGTTCCTCACGGATGCCATCGGTTTCCGACAGGACCTCCACCTGTCCCACGAGATTATTCCGAACCCACTCGGTGTCGCGGTTGAACTGAATGTTCGCCAACGCATGGTCCGCATGGATCGGGCGGGGCTTGCCATCCAGCCCAAGCCGCCCCCAATCCCACATCTTGAAGGTGAAGATATACGGCGTGGCGGAGATCTCCAGCACCATACAGTTCGCGCCGGAACAGTGAACGGTGCCGGCGGGAATCAGGAAGTGGTCATGCCGTTTCGCGGGAAAGGCGTTCACGAACGATTCAGCATCGAACCGGCCCGTCTGTCCGCTCTCCGCCAAAGCCGCCGCCAGCGCCTCGCGCTTCACGCCCGTCTTCACCCCCAGATACACGCAGGGCGATACGGACGCATCCGCATCAAGCAGGTAATAACTCTCATCCTGCGTATAGTGCATCCCGAAGGTCCGCTGGATGTAATCCGTCAACGGATGGCACTGGAGCGAGAGGTTTCCGCCCCGCATCGTGTCAAGCATATCGAAACGGATCGGGAATTCGGCGCCAAACCGCGCAAAGACCTTCTCGCCCAGCAAGGCATGCGGCTTGCGGAAAACGAGGTTGATCGCGGGGGTTTCCAGAACGACACCCCCGACATCCATCAGCAGGGAATTCTCCTCTGGCACGCAATCGAAACTCCAAGCGTAGTTCGGCTGTGCAGGGTCCAACCCAAACCGCTCCTTCATCCACTGTCCGCCCCACACGCCCGGATCGAAATAGGGCTTCACGCGGAAGGGACGGGCCGCCGCACAGTCAAGCCCCGCCCTGAATGCCGATCCCGTCATCAGCTTCGGCTCCGGCGCGTTGGTGTCCAAGAGATAATCGATACGGTCGAACAGCCCGCACTTGTGCCGGTCGAGCGCCCGCCAATCGATAAAGTACCCGCGTTTGTAGAGACGCAGCGGATCCTCGCCCGCATTGTCCGTCAACCAGTTGGAGAGTCGGCCGGAACGGAACCGAAGCTGAATTCCCCAGCGCGCCATGTCCGCGTAGACCAGCAGGTCAGGCGCGGGACAGCAGACCGACGCCGCCACCCCGTAGACGAGGATGACACCGGATTCAACCGCCGCCAACCGTTTCTTGAACGCCGCGACCGCATCCGAATCAAAGAAATCGCGCGCCGCCCAATGCGCGAGAAAAGCGAAAACACGATCCTCGCCCACATCGTGCGCGAGCATCGCCTTCACCGCCGGAGCGGATTTGTTGGCGACGCGCGTCTCCAGCACCACATCGGGATCCAGCGCCGTCCGCAGGGCGGCCAGCACCTCCTCCTCCCAAACCCCGTGGTAGAGATCGACGCAAACGACGGTTCTCTGTTTTCCGCGCGCGGCGACCGCCTTGCGTAGCTCGGCGCCGATCGCCGCCCATCCCGAAACGGCGTAATCCCGCGCCGAGACCGGCACCGGGACCGCTGGAAATCTGTCATAGGTGGTTGTCATTTCGTGGACTCTTCGATACCCCAACTCTTGTTCGGCCGCGGTCCCATCCAGAGTTCGAGCGTACCGCCCTTCAGCACCTCCCGCGCATCGACGAGGAAGGTGTTCAGCGGCTTGCCATTGAAGGCGGCCTTCTGCACATATTTGTTGACGCGGGAGGTACCGTGCGCCTTGATCACGAACTTCCCGCCGCGGCCGAACCGCCCGCCGAGGTCAACCACCGCCTCCTCGTAAAGCGGACTCGCAATCTCATAAACCGGATCCGCCCGGCAACCGCCGTCGGTCTGGAAGAGCCCCAGCGCCGCCATCACAAGCCACGCGCTCATCTGCCCCTGGTCCTCGTCACCCAGCCAGGCGGTTGCGTCGCCGTAGCCGTAGTACCGTTCCAGGATCGACCGTACCCACTTCTGTGATTCCCAGGGTTCGCCCGCCCAGCTGAAGAGAAACGCGAAGTGCATCGACTGCTGGTTGCCATGGACCACGGGATAGCGGGCGAAATCCTCGCCCGGTGCGTTGTACCGGAGCGGACAACTCTTCTCAAACCCCCACTTCAACCGTTCCAGAAAGCGGTCGCGGCCGATGCGTGCGACGAGTCCCGGCACATCCTGCGGCACGAAATAGGTCAACTGCCACCCGTTCCCCTCCGTGTAACCGTGGCCGTTGAAGGGATCGAAATCCGCCTTCCACTCGCCCTTGTCATCACGGAGCTGGCAGTATCCGGTCTCCGGATTGACGGCGTTCCGCCACCAGCCGCCGCGGTCGTTGAACACCGCGTAGTCATCCATCCGGCCGATGGCCTTAGCGAACTGCCCGACCGTCCAGTCGTCATAACTGTATTCCATGGAGTTGGAGAACAAGCCCTTGCCGTTCGGCACATAGTGATGTTCCAGATACGCGCGAAGGTCACGGTTCCCAGCAAAGCCGCGTCCGACCTTCTGCGCGGGCGTGGTCTGCATCTTCTTGAATGCCGCCATCAGTTTCTCCGGATCGCACGGGCGGACGCCCATCTGCCACGCGCTGACCATCTGGGGGATTTCGTGTTCCGCCACCATCACCGGCACGTAGCGCATTCCCGCCGGTCCCTTGCCCAGCCAACCGCCGGCCTCGTAGAGCGCCATCTGAGACTTCACCCACCGGGCGCTCCACTCCGGTCCGATCAGATTCCACACCTGGTTCAGATTCCAGAAGGTGTTCCAAAAGGCGTCACACCCGAGGGCGCGGGCGTCGGGATCGCCGAGCTGCCGGATCTGGCCCAACGGATCGTTCCAGCGGCCGTCCACATCGCTGAAGGTGTTGCGGCAGAAGGAGCGGTAGAGATTGGTGTAAAAGCGCTTCTTCTCGCGGCGGTCGGCCGTGGTGATGGTGACGCGCCCCAACAGGTCGTTCCAGACCTTCTCGTTCGCCGCGCGCACTTTTCCGAAATCCCAGCCGAACGGCTCCTCGACCTCCCGTTTGAGGTTATTCGCCGCCCCGGTTAGGTCGACAAATGAGATGCCCGAACGCACCTGCACCACTGTCCCGTCCGTCCCCGGCGCAAACTCAACGTAAGCGCCGAAATCCCCCGGATTCTGCGCGGCGCGCTCCCGGCCCGTCCAAAGCGCCCCCTTCTCCCAGCCGCCGAAGTTCACGATGTCGCGGTCGAACTCCAGTACGAAAAAGAGCGTGTAGAACTGGTCGGCGTCGTGACTCCATACCCGGGGGGTCTCCTGCTTGGAGAAACCCTCGATCCGGCGCGGTCCGGTCTGCCGCATCTCGCAGGCGACGATCGAGTAGGCGTACTCGGTCGGGGTCAACAGGTCGATCATCACGCGCGGTTTCGCCCCGGCGGGATAGGTGTAACGCTGGCACCCACAACGATCGGTCGCGGTAAGTTCCGCATAGATGCCATAGTCAGTCAGGGACACCGCATAATAACCGATCTTGCAGACCTCTGACGTCTTGTCGATGGCGGAGCGGTAACCATCCGCGCGGCCGGCCACTCCGGAATCCGATCCAGGCTTCGTCTTGAGCGGACCTGTCGCCGGCATCGTGCCGAGACCGGCCATCGTCCACTCATGGATGTGGCTGAAGGTGGCGACGCTCTCGATCGACGGATCGTATCCCCCCTGCCAAAGTCCCCTGCCGGGCTCACCCTCGTTGTCGGGGCTGAGCTTCACCATGCTGAAGGGGGTCCACGGCCCCGGCGCGAGCATCCAACGCGAATGCGCCGTGCCCATGCGCGTGTCGACATAACCCGCCACGCCCGCGTCCCGTTGCGGTGTGCGCGTAACGCGACCTTCCCGGACGACCCTGTCATCCACAAGAACGCGGTAGGCCGATTCGGTCGCCGCCTCGACGGCGGGCATCGGCGCCTCGAAGGAATACGCGCCCGCATCGACCGTCTGCGACAGAACCGTCTTGCCGTCCACCTCAACGCGCAGAACCGGCGTTCCCGACAAATGCTCCACATCCACCAGCAACGGCTGGGTCCGCGTTCCCGGAATCAGATAATCCCCCGCATAGACCTTCCGCACGTATGCACCGCCATGCGTGAGGTTCAGTTTCGCATCCGCAGGGCCCTCCAGCCGAACGTCGTCAACGATCGCCCAACTGCCCTCGATAGCGGTAATCATCACCTCGTTCGCGCCCATGCGGATCTCGCCCTCCTCCAGGGCGATCCGAACGGTAAAGGGAACCGCCTTGGAGAAATCCCCCTTCATAATCGACGCGTCCCCGCCGCCCTTCGGCAACGTGAACTTCCGTGCCTTCCCGTTGACGGTAACCATCACCAGGGGCGGCGCCGAACGGTGCGCGTCGGCGAAGTCGATGACCAGCGTCCACGGGGTTTGACCGCCCAACGACGCCACATCGAAGAGGATGTTCATCTTCTGCGTGCGGCGACCCGCCCCGCCGTTCGAACCCGCCCATGCATCTCCCACGCTAGGCAGGACATACGGGAAATTCTTTTCCGCGACGGCGTGTCCGATCAGGTAGAAGGTGTCGTCCCAGCCGAAATCGGCCTCCAGAAACTTCCCGAACCCATCCGGGGCAAGCGCAAACTCATTCCCCGTCCCATCCTTCGTCCCGATCCGCCACACTGCATGCACGTCATCCGCACAGGCCATCCACCCCGCAGTCAACGCCACCAGCCACAAACATATCCGTTTCATTCGTCCTTTTTCCTTTCTCAAAAGAGATCACTCCCGGTTACGCATCCAGTATAGAAAAAAAACTGAGACGGCAACAATTGCATAATTCACGAATCCGATTGTAAAATCCGAAATTCGCGCAACCTCTGAAACCGGATGATGCAGGCGTCGCTCACGAGACGGGATGATCCATGCGGCTCTCCGCCTTCAGCCGTTCATTCTCGTCCCGGCGGCCGGAGCAGAACATCGCGCGTGACTCCGGATCCCCGTTCCGTTCGGCGAAAAACGCCAACGCGTCACCCGCGAGGAAAAGCGATCCGCAGATCACCACCACGCCGTCCGTCTCCCGCGCCCACGCGGCCGCGCGCTCCCAAGCCTCACCCAACGTCCCGCAGGCATCCACCGCATCGATACCGGCCATCCGCATCAATCCTGCCGTCCGATCCGGCGTCAGAGACCGTGCATTGGGGATCGGAACCGACCACGCCCGCCGCACGAGCGGCTGGAGCGTCCGCAGATGCCCCAACACATCCTTGTCCCCACAGAATCCCGCGATCAGGCCGATGGGGTTCTTCACATGGCAGGCCTTCAGCGCACCCGCCAACGCCCGCGCCCCCTCGGGATTGTGCGCGCCATCCACAAGCGTCTTCGGATCACGGCAGACCAACTGGAAACGGCCCGGCCAGCAGACGGATTCCAAACCCTTGACGAAGGCCTCGTCCGGAATCGGCAACCCGCAATCCGCCGCCGTCTCCAACGCGGCAACCGCCGTCATCGCGTTTTCGACCTGAAACGCGCCCGCCAACGGAAATCGGATCGGCGGAAGGCTTCTGTTCTGGGTGGAAACCTTTAGGGTCTGACCCTCCAGTCCGCCCGTGCGGGAGGCAATCGTCACCGACGCTTCGGCGGGAATCAGACGCGCCCCGGCGGTTTCCGCCGCGCGCGCGATCACCTGCCGCGCCGCATCCGGCATCAGACCGCACACGACCGGCCTGCCGGGCTTGACGATACCGGCCTTCTCGGCGGCGATCGCCTCGACCGTATCCCCCAACCAGTCGCAATGATCCAACCCGATGCGGGTGATGACGGAGAGCAGCGGCGTGACGACATTCGTCGCGTCGAGCCGACCGCCAAGACCGGTCTCAAGGACCACAACCTTCGTTCCGACTTCATGGAAAAGCAGAAACGCGACGGCCGTCAGACTCTCGAAAAAGGTCACCTCCGCGCCATGTTCCGCCTCATACGCCTCAACCGCCGCCACGACGCGCCGGGCGACCGATTCCAGGCAGTCATCCGAGACGGGGGCCCCGTTCACCATAAACCGCTCGTTCAGCCGGATCAGATGGGGAGAGGTATAGCGGCCGACCGGATAACCCGCCGCGCGGAGGACCGACTCGCACATCGCCGCGACCGCGCCTTTGCCGTTGGTTCCGGCAATGTGAATGGGAAGCAGCCCCTCCTGCGGATTGCCCAACGCCTCCAACAGCGCCCGAATCGTCTCAAGCCCCGGCTTCATGCCAAACCGACGCCGTTCCGCCAACGCCTGCAACGCCGCCAAACCGCGTGTTTCCTCCGCTTCGCTCATTCTTCCCCCTTCCCCACCATCCGACCGTCCGCTTACCGCTGGCGCTGGAAAAGATAAAGGCCGATCGCAAAGAAGACGGCATTCGCGAGCCAAGCGGCCACCCACGCCGTCATGATTCCGCTCTTGGCCAAGACCATGCATCCGATCGAAAGGGCATAGAAGCCGAAGAACATCCCGACCGCCCCCATCACCCCCTTGAAGACGCTCTGGCGGCTGGTCGCCACCCCGGCGGGAATCGCGAAGAGCGTGATGACGAGACAGGCGAAGGGTTTCGCGAACCGTGAGTGGATGTCATACATCCGGCTGTTCCGCTCCTCCTTCTTCAGATTCGGATGCCGCCGCATGTAGTGGATCATATCCCGGATCGAATAGAACTCCCAGCTCTTGTTCATCAGGAGAAAGTCACGGGGCGTCTCATCGAAATCGGGGAATGAGCGCAACGTCAACGTCGCCAACTGGGGTTTCGGATTTTTGATCGGATTGTTCAGCGTGTCGAAATAGTGGTAGACGGGATGATCCAGCCACCACACACCGTCCAGATACTCGGCCCGGTCGCAACTGATATCCAGTTCCCGGCTTCCGTCCGGACGGTCAAACGAGAGGTGGACCCCTTTCAAGACATTCGGCTGGGCGGTATCGATCCGATCGACCCGCCAAATCCGCTGTGCCTCCAGGTTGTAGAAGGCGATATAGTCGTAGACCTTGCGGCTGACGGGCTTGAACCGCGCTTCGCGGTAGGCCCGCGCCCACTCAGAGGCGGCCGGCGCATAAAACTCGTTGATGATGGCCACCGCAATGGCCAAAACCGCCGAAACCATCAGGATCGGCCGGACAATCACAGAGAACCCGATCCCGCTCGCCCGCATCGCGGTGATCTCGCTGTGCCGGCAGAAGGTCCACATCGTATAGAGCGTCCCCAGCAGCAACGCGGCGGGAATCAGCCACTCCAGATAGGGCGAGATGTAACCGGCGAAGAAGTTCAGGACATCCGACAGCGGCGGTTTCGACTCCATAATCCGGTTAAAGGAGTCGAAAAGCTCAAAGATGACGTAAATTCCCAGAAAACCGATGATGCAGTACGTCAACGGGATCAGGAATTCACGCAGAACGTATTTCGACAGGATATGCTGCATACACGAACGCGCTAAACCGCTGCCGTGTCGCGGTAGACGACCTTACGCTCACCCTTCTCGATGCACCCGATGACCGTCGGAGACTGGTGAAGATGGGTCAGCACATCCAGCGCCGCCGCCGCATCCTTCTTCCGAACGATGATCACAAACCCGATCCCCATATTGAACACCCGGTACATCTCGTCATGGGAGACCTTCCCCTGCCGCTCAATGAAGGTGAAGAGGGTCGGCACGCGCCAGCTGTTCCGGTCGATCACCGCATTGCAGGTGTTCGGCAACACGCGCGGGATGTTATCGACGAAGCCGCCGCCCGTGATGTGCGCCATGCCCTGGATCGGGATCTTCTTCTGCATCAGGGTGGTCACTGGCTTCAGAAAACTCTTGTGCACCGCCAGCAGCGCATTCGCCACCGACACCCGCGTCCCGGGAACCAAATCCTGCGGAGTCAACCCGCACAGATCGAAGAAGACTTTCCGGGCCAGTGAGAAACCGTTGGTCTGAAGCCCGCCCGAAGGCAAACCGATGATCACGTCACCCGGTTTGATGCTCTTTCCGGTGATCAGGTTCTTCTTGTCCACCACCCCGACGATCGTCCCGACCAGGTCATACTCACCCACGGGATACAGCCCCGGCATCTCCGCCGTCTCGCCGCCGAGCAACGCGCACCCATTCTCCTTGCACGCCTTGCAAAGTCCCGCCACGACATCCTTGAAAATCGCCGCATCGAAACGGGACGCACCGATGTAATCCAGGAAAAACAGCGGTTTCGCACCCTGCACCAGAATGTCATTCACGCAGTGGTTCACGATATCCTGACCGACCGTGTCGTGCCGTTTGGCCAGCACGGCGACTTTCAGTTTCGTCCCGACGCCATCCGTGCTCGCGACCAGCAATGACTCTTTCCCGGGTGCCTTAAAGAGCCCGCCAAAGCTGCCGATCCCCCCGACCACACCCGATGTCGACGTGCCGGCCACCATCTTCTTGATGTATTCGATACCGGACATTTTCGAGTCGATATCCACACCCGCCTGCGCGTAAGCGGACTGACTTCTCTGCTGAACGGTCTGCTTTGTCATTGTCATCACGTGCCCCTATCGTCTAAAAGGTACTTCGCATCCAAAACCGGGGTGAGAATAACACAATTCCCACCCCGAAAGCTAGTAAAAAGCGGTTTTGCCCGCTATTTCACGGAAATGCGGACGGCATCCGCCCACGGCGTCTGAAACGCGCCGGCTCCGAAGACGATGTTCAGATCGGCGGTCGCATCCGCCCGGATATTGGCGAGGTTCTCCACATCAAACCCGCCCTGCCCGTCATCGGCGGCGGAAACGTTGAAGCAGACCGCCCGCTTGCCGGCCGTCTGCAACGCCTGATCCAGCGCCAGAATCCACGGTTTCCACGGGAAATCGGCCGGTCCGTCAATCAACACCGCTTTCGCGCCCGCGATCTGTCCGATCTGATCGGCCGTGGGCGGCAGGATACCGGCCGGCAACGCGCCCGGAAGGACATCCGCCGGCTCAACCAGCGTCAGCGAAAGGGCCGCGCCACAGACGGAAGCCTGTTCCCCCATCTCGCACGGTTTCACCGCCAGGCCGGCCAACTTCGGATCCAGCGCCGCCTTGAACGCCGGAACAAACAGATCCCATCCCAACGCGATATTCCCGCCGATCACAAACGCCTCTGCGCCGAAACGGATAAGCCACGGAGCGACAAACTCCGCCAGATTGCTGCCGAATGTCCGGTAGATGTCGATCGCGGTCTGGTCACCCTGCTTGGCGGCGTCCTCGATCTCCTTACCGCCCGCGATATCCTGTCCGGTCCGGCGCTTCCACTCGGCCACCAGCCAACGGGTCGAGAAATAGTCGTCGGCGATCCCCTCCCGATACGGGATGTGCCACAGTTCACCGTCTTTCGGGACTTCGTCGCCGGTCGTCTGCGGACGGCCCGCCTTGATGAAGGAGGCCCCGAATCCCGTGCCGAGCGTCACGACCACCGCGCGCGCATAACCCTTCGCGCCGCCCTTGAAATACTCGCCCATCGCGAAGCTGGCCGCATCATTGTTGAAGACCACCGGCTTGTCCGGACCCAGCGCATGACACAGATACTCCCGGAAATTCACGCCAAACAGTTGCTCGTACTTGTTCTGGGCGGGGGTGATCCGGCAAATGCCCTCGGCATAGTTGAACGGCCCCGGGAACGCCAGCCCCACGCCTTTGATGGCATCGGCGCCGATTTTCGCCGCCATCTCCCGGATCGCCTCATCGAACACCGACAGGACCGCTTTCGGCTCGATATGCGTGTTCAACGGCTTACGGAGCTCCGCATCTTCCTTAACCGCAAATGTTTGCGCGTCCACCAGATCCAACGTAATGTGACTGCCACCGACATCGACTCCCAGATAATACGCCATCTTTATTCCCCTTATGAAAAAAAGGGGGCCTATCCTGATGGAGAGGCCCCGTTTGAAATCAATCGTACCGATTCATGTACCCGCCCGGAAGCGGCATCGTTCCTTCCCATCCCGCAGGTGCGGCCCACGGGATATCCCGGTCAGCCGGGCGGTCCGCCATGCATCCCCCGAATCCCAGCGTCAGCAACGTCAGGAGGAGTGCCCCGGCGAACCGCAGAATCCGATTAGAAGAACACGACATCGCCTTTCTCCACCGGAGACTGCTGCCAATCGTTCAGAATATCGGCAACCACGACGTTCTTCCCACGGACGACCTGGCGGAGTTTGATGCGGGTGACGAAATCGCCCGACGCACTCTGGCGACCCTGCCGACGGATGTTCATCGTCAACTGCGGAAGCGCGTTCTGGCGGTCAGCGCCCAGCATCTCTTCGATCGCTTCGGGGCTGAACTCGATAATCACGAACTTCAGCTCATCGTTCGCCGCGATGATCTTGCCTTTGTCGCCGGCGGAAAGGGAGGTCACCGCGACGGCGTT
Source organism: Verrucomicrobia bacterium UBA1211 (assembly GCA_002309585.1). Taxonomy (GTDB): domain Bacteria; phylum Verrucomicrobiota; class Kiritimatiellia; order RFP12; family UBA1067; genus UBA1211. Next base: position 20,981 of record DBXN01000038.1, on the reverse strand, counting down.
ATCGTTCGCCATCTGCGGACGGTCCTGGTCACCGCGCAGGCGCTTCTTGAGCTCATCAATCGTCTGCTGCTTGCTGGCCAGCTCGTCGTTGAGGGCGGTCTTCTCCTCGTTCAGCTTCTCGACCTCGTTCTTTGTGTCGGCCAATTCGGCGGAAAGCTCTTTCTTCTCAGCCGTCAACTTCGCGACGCGGCCTTCCAGAGCCTCTTTCTCGGTCGTCAGCTGGGCGACCTGCTCACGGGTCTCGGTCAGGTTCTTCTTCGTGGTGCGGCCATCCGCCTTCAACTTGTTGATCTCGCCCACCTCGGCCTCGACGCGCTGACGCATCTTGGAGAGTTCGTCACGGGTCTTGTTCAAGGCCGCCTGCTGCGTCTTGGCGCGGTCGAACACCTTGTCCAGAGACTCCGCCATCGTCCCCTTGCCCTTGCGGGAAGGCTTACCGTCAATCCCCAGCTCGTACTTGCCTTCGGGATCCAGCTTGTACAGCGCGCGAAGCTGCAGACGGGCGTCGTCGCCATCCAGATCCATCGTGGGGATGTTCGCCTTTTCGAGCTTGGCGGGATAGTTCTCGAAGACCGACTCCTTCTCGGGATTCGCCAGCTCACGATCGGTCACCTCGGAAATATCCTTCTGGAGATCGAGCGCATCGGCATCCTCCGGATCCGTCGCCTCAATCGTCTTCGCAATCTTGACGATGTAATCTTCCATCGTCTGGTTACGAGCTTTCAACAGCTCACGTTTGTTGAAATTCAGGCTCGCGAACACGAGAGCCGCAATACTCAACAACAAGATGACAATTACCAAACCACGCAGCGCTTTACCCATTGTCGTTACCTCAACATTGACGTTTAAACACCAAAGTCATGTATGGTGGAAATTGAACCATGATTCGGGTGAAACTGCAACAACAAAGTGGAAGAAAATCGTTTTTTTCTTTTTCTGATTGGTTTTTTCACCATTTTCAGACACTCCTCCCGCCAAAATCCCTCACGCCCCCAAGGTTTCCCCTCCCGAAATGTGCGAAAGAGGCGTCATTTTTCCTCCCGAAACCGCATGAAACCACGGAATTCCCGGAATAATGGGCTCATCATTCCATTCAATCTGCGGCTCGCCGAGGATGGCCCGCCCTACCATTTGGCGAACCTTCAGGTGGGGCGAACCCTCCGGGTGAGCCGCCGCCCGGACCCCGCCGTTGAACAAAACGGGCAGGGGTGATCCCCTGCCCGCTTCGTTTACAACCGTTTCGGCAATCCGGTTCTACTCGTCATCTTCGGGAGTGGTGTAGTCCCACGTTCCCTCGCTCGCCCAGAGCGCCTCGTTCTGGTCGGTGATGTCCTCACCCCAGAGGCCGAAGAGCCAGGAGGCGACATAGGTCCGCTTGCCGACCTTCACATTGTAGGTGGCGTAACCGAGTCCGGGCGCCCCTTCGTAGGCGGAACCGGCGGCCTTGACCGGCGTCAGGATGCCCTGATACTTGATGCCGCCGAGCTGCTTCTGGACCGTCTCGTCGCCGACCCAGCTGTCATCCGCATACCAGAGCGCGAAGGTGCCGTTGAAGATACCCGTCGCGCGGGTGAACTTGATGTTCACGTTATTGGCGTTGACAGAGTTCGCCAGATCGTAGAGGTTCGACCCGTCAGTCCGCTTCGCCAGCACCTGCTTATCGATACTCATCGCGTTCCCGCTGAGCGCGACTGCCACAGGCTCGTCAACGCCCGGATAGAGCAGGAGCGTCTCCGCACCGGTCGGGACCATCTCGTTGTACCCATCGAACTGGTTGTCCTTGAACCCGACGGAGAGGTCGGTGTTCAGATAGTAGGCCTGGAGGTTGAAGAGTTTATCGTAGAAGCCGCCGTTCGGCTCGACTTCCTGGATGAAGCCCGTGTCGCCGCTGTAGCTCTTCGTGAGCGCGCTGTCGCACCAGAGCAGCGTGCTGGACGGATCGGCCACAACCGTTCCATCCTCCACCATGAGGCGCAACCAACCGCCGATCACCGCCGTCCCCTTGCTGAAGAAGACCGGGAGGAGGATCGAATCGGTATCGTAGGCGTGTCCGGCGATCGCGGAAGCGGAGAAGGAGGTACCGTCGCCGAGCATACCGGCGATCTTCGCCGCACCCTTCGCATCGAGGGTCACCGTCACATACCCCGCGCCCTGCGGTACGTTGTTGTCCACCGCCATCACCGGGAGGGAGACGGTGTAGTAACCGGTCCAATCCGCCAGTAACGCGGCGACTTCGGCCTCTTTGCGGTTATCGCGCAACAGCGTCATGTCGTACTCGCACGTCACATAGCTCTTCTTATCCGCTTTGGGGATGTTCAGCGTCACCGTCGCGAACGCCGGCTCCAGCAGCTCCGCGAGCGTCGCCGTGTCTGCATTGTAGACCCGCAACGCGATCCGGTTCGTGACCGACGCCGTGCCGATCTTGGAGACGGACTCCAGGATGGCGGTCGCTTCGCCGTCCGCATACGCGGTGTAGCCCGTCCCCTTGAACGAATAGGCCACACCGGCGACCATCGCCTTCGCGGTGATCGCGCCGGCGGTGCTGACCGTCACGTTCAGGGAGCCGACCGAAGCGTTCTGGTTGGTGGTGATGCCGCTCGACGCCTCGCCGAGACCGTTGAAGGTACCCGCCAAAGCCGGCGCGCCATTCACCTTGAAGCGGAACGACTTGGTCGCGCCGGAAACGTTCCCGTTCTTGACCAGCAAAGTCGCGTTGTACTCAAGATCCGCCTTCGTCGGGACGCCCGAGATGGTGTTGTTGGCGAGTTTCAGGCCATCGGGAAGCTTGCCGCCCGCAATGGAGACCGTCCCGCCGCTCAACGCCATGTTGAACGCCACGAACTGCGTCAACTCGACATCGACGACGCCCAGCGCCGCATTTTCCTGATACGCCGAGGCGTTCTGGGAGGTGACCGTCACGACCGGGGCGCTCGCCGCGACCGTTTTGAAGGACCAAACCTTGTTGGTCCCGATCAGATAGAGACCGCCGTCGTCATACACCGAATCGACCCGCCAGAAGTAGGTCTTGCCCGGCTCGATGTAGCTGGCGAGATCGATAGCCGTATCGGTCACCTCGACATCGTTGGCCTTCGCCGCGGCCTTGCCGATATCGGCGGCCTTCTCGGCGATCGAAACCCGGAACTTCTCAACACCGGCGGCGCTCCAGACACCCTTCGCAGTCGCACCCAGCACACCGTTCTTGTCGAGCGGGGCGATAAGCGTCGCAGCCGTCAGCGGCGTCCAGGCAAAACCGTTCGCGATCGAACCGTTGGCGCCGTCACCGTTCGGATTGGTCACGGTGAACTTGACCGTCTGGTTCCCCTTCGGGAGCGCCAGTTTCACCTCGGAGCCGTCGCAATCGCCCGTCACCTTGCCCCAGGTGTAGGTCATGTTGCCATCGGAGCCTTCCGCAGTGAAGGCCAGAACGCCGGGACCCGCGACGGTCAGGGTCAACTCGTTTTTCTGCCCTTTCGCCGGCGAGGCGCAGGTGATCGCGTAATCGGAGACGTCACCCGTGATGAACCAGGTGCCGGCCTTGCCCTCTTTCAGCGTGGGGACGGCGGTTTTGCCGCGCTCCGTGTTCCACTCCGCAAAAGTCTTCCAAACTTCGGGATTACGGATCGTGCAGGTTGCCGTGCCGGCGGTGATCGTCGGCTTGGCAAGGTTTTCCGTTCCATCCTTCGCCAGGGCGGTCACCTTGACGGTGAAGGTCCGGTCGGCCATATTGCCGGTGTCGCTCGTCGGGATGGTGACAGACTGCCTGTTCATGTCGCCGTCTTCCCAGATCAGATTCTCGGTGACAACATCAAAGTCCGTGTCGGGAATCGCAGTCCCCTTGACGGTGGTCACGGCAACGCCGACCTTCCCGTTCGAACCGACCGTGCGGTCAAACCAAAGGGTCAGATCCTCGCCGGCCTTGACGGTGGCAACAGGCTTCTTCACATCCGTGAAGGGCGTCTCGGAATCGCCATAACCCGCGAGAAGGATCGTTCCGGGAACGGCCTTGGCGGACTCCGTCAGGGTGATCGCCGCCGAAGTGGGCGCCGCCATGGAGGGCACATACTCGTCCGAGGCGATGTAGTCATCGGGAACGGCGGAGATCTCAAACGTAAAGGTTTTGTCGGCCCCCTCGTAGGTGGCGTACAGATCCGGAATCAGCGGGACATTGACCGTCAGGGCGGCATTGCTTCCCGATTCCCACTCAAGAATGCCGGTCACCGGCTTGTAGTCCACTCCCGGCTTCGCCGTACCCTCGACCGTCGTGTAACGGACGCGGATCTTACCCTCTTTCGCGGTACGCATCACCTTCACGGCCACAAAGGCGGCATCTTCCTTGACCTTATACGCCGCCGCGCCGAGCTTCACCGCGCCGACGAGCGCGCCGGAGTAGGTCAGGGTGTACAGCGCGTTGGCGCCGGTGTTGGAGACCTTAACCGTGTAATTCCCCTTGTCGTTGGCGAGGAAGCGGTAGACCTTACGGCCGCTCGCCAGATCGTCTTCGGTCGTGCGGTCTTCCGCAGCGACAGCCGCAGTTCCCTCGGCGTTGGAGTAGAACGCGATCGCGGGGACGGCCCCCTGGTTCGCCTCGACGGCGAAGGTGTAGTAGGTTCCCGCCACGGCGGAGAACTTGAACCAATCCTGCTTGTCGGAGGGGCCGAGCGTGCGCATCAGCGACTGTTCGGTCGCCTTGATCGACAGCGCGGCCGCCTTTGCGGCGGTATCGTCACCGGCCACATCAGCGATCTTCTGGTAATAGAGCGTGAAGGGCGTTCCATCCGAATCGCCGTCCAGCAGCACCTGATAGGTTCCCGCCACGTTGGCGACCAGCGCGGTGTGGAGGTTCCCGTCGGCGATGCCCGTTTTCGCGAAACCTTCCCACGTCACGCCTTCCACCGTGATCGGCGTCAGGTTGATGTTCGCGTCGCTGTCCGCCCACAGCACCACCTTGTCGTTGACCTTCAGACCGGCGATGTCCAGATAATAGCCGTTTTCGGTCAGCTTACCGTTCAGCTTCAGCTGCGCGGCGGACGGGGTGATCTTCCCGGCATGGTCGGTATCATATCCGGTCGGGATGCTCTCCTCAACAACGCTGGGCGAGTAGTTCAGTGTGAACGTGTCGCCGATCTCACCCTCAACCATCACGTAGTAGGTGACGGATTTGGCGTCATCGACATCCCAATCGTCCGAACGGATGATCCCGCGGGCAACTGTCTCGTCATACGTGTCGGTATCGAACGAAAGACCCGGGCAGTAGAAGTCATCATACTTGCTCCCGTCGCCGTCGTAGAAGAAATCCTCTGACTCGGCGGAGAACTGGACCACCGTCGCGTTCCCGCCCCAGAGGGTACACGAACTGTACCGGGAGAGTTTGAACTTGAGGTAGAAGACACCGAAATCGGTGTATTCCTTGTCGTCCGGATCATACTCCGCGACAAGCGTCCCCGAGACCGAACCCGCCTTGGTGATCGTGATCGACTTCGCACTCCCGTAATAACTCCCCGCTGTGGCGGCGGCCGAGGTCAACGCCATTCCGAAGAGCACACATGCCAAAAAACCGATTTTCATTTTCATCATTACTCTCTCCTTATTCAGTCGTTCACCGCTTCAATTCCCTTGCGTTATTCCCCTCCCAACCAGTCCGCGATCGCGGTCTCTGATTCGATGATGATGGGAAGACCGCGCTTGACACTGATCTTGTCAATGGTGTCATTCACGGTGATCACGCCCGCGCCGAGCGGACGGTTCATGGAATCGCCGCCCTCGCCGCACGCGTCGCACTCGTACCAGCGGGAAAGGATCACGCCCTTGTAGTTCGCCCGGAGCGTACCGACATCGGTTGTGAGCGTCACCACGCCGTTGAAGATGCCGGTCCGCTTGTTAAAGGTGAGCGTCGCCTGACGGGACCACTCGGCCAAACCGAGCTTGGTCGCGGAAGCCGCCAGCGGGCTGCCCACATCCGCGCTCACCGTCCCGTAACGGCCGCTTCCCGCCAACTCCGCCTGGGAGAAGAGGAGAATGCCCACGCCCGCGCCATAGGTATCCGTACAGCACTCGGTGATCGAATCATCCTTGTTGTAATAACCGCCGTAGATCCCGAGCGGAACCAGTGTCGTCTCAAAGCCGGACTTCCGATAGAGCCAGTACGGCTCATACGTCCCATCCGCCAGAATCACGCGGTTGTTCTCCTTGTACGTCGTCGCGGCATCCGGCGCGATCGCGAGCTGCATGCCGACCACATCGTTGCCCGTCCGGCGGAAGATCGGCAACAGCGCGTCGCATCCCTGCACCGCGAGCATCGAAGTGCCGCTGACCGTCTGGCCGTTCGGCAGCATACCGGCATACGAAACCGTTCCGGACTTGATCGCGCTGGCGGACGTGAAGGTGAGGGTCAGATAACCCGTCCCGCCCGAAAGGGCATTCTCGCCCTCTACCGGCAACTGGACCGTGTAGTACCCCTTGAAGGGCGTGAAGTCCGTGTTCGGATCGGCCAGCGTCCCGGTGGCGTGCAGGCCCGTGAAGTAATTCTCCACATCGTTCAACTCCGCCTGGCACGTGCCGTCGGCGGCGAGCGTGAAGGTCAGCTTCGCGCCGCTCTTCGCCGCGATCTCCGCCGTGATCACCCCCGTCTCCTCATCCAGCGTGTTCCATCCACCGCTGAAGGAGTAGGTCTTGCTCTCGGTGCCCTGGAACTTCGCCGTCACCTTGTTGCTCTTGGTGGCCGTCACCGTCAGCAATCCCGCCAGGTGCCCTGCGTCATCGCTCACGGGAACCGTCCGCGTCCAGCCGGTCGCGATGTAGGGGTTGATGTCCGTCGGATCCTTCACCTCGATCTCCCACTGGATCGGATCGGTCGTGGTGTGCTTGCCGTCATCGCGGTTCTCGGTGATGTTATAGGAAAGCACATACGTGCCGACCGTCTTCGGGATACCCGAGAGGATAATCGACTGGGTCGCGGAATCGTATTTCATCGTCAACCCGGACGGGAGTGAACCCTCGGCCCGCTTGATCGTCACGCGCTTGGCGTTGCGGACGTTGTAAACCGGATAGGACTGCGAAACCGTGAAGCCCTTGATGAAGCTCTCCCCAAACGCCGTGGGGCTGGTGGTCGGCTCGTCGCGGTCATAAATGGTCACAACCGTCTTGGAAGGCGTCCCGACCGTCGCGCCGCCCTCCGCGATGGCGACGGTAAAGGTGACGTTCGTCTCCCCTTCATAAATCTCATTGACGACCATCTTGAACCGGGCATCCTTCTGTCCGCCCTCGCCGTCGGCCCAAGTCAAGGTCTGGTCTTCCCACTCCTTGATACGGCCGCAAGGCGTCGAAAGCGAGATCGTCGCGGAAACCGCGCCCGAGGTACCGCCGGTACGGTTCAGGAAGAGCAACCCGGCCTCGTCGATCTCAAGGACCATCCCTTCGGCCTCGGCGAACGCGATCGTGCCGGGCTTCCAGTTCTGATAGGTCACCGTCGCCGCCGTGACCGGCAGCTCCACGATCCCGCCCTTCGTGGCGGTGTAGGTCCCGCTCGCCTCGTCATAGGTGAAAGCGCTGGAGACATCGCCGAATCCGGTCAGCTTGTACTTCTCACCCTTGACCAACTCGATCGTGATGGCAGTTTCCCCATCCGGGACCGTGTACGTCGAAGCGGACTCCTGCGGGACGATCACGACCGTACTGGTCAGCGTCGTCTCGAAGACGGTCGATGTCGTGAACTTCTGGGTGCTGCCCACGTATGCCTCCACCTGAACGAACACGTCATTCACCATATTCGTGAAATCGTAGGTCAGCGTCTGCACGCCGCTCGCCAGAACCGTCTGGGTGAACGCCGCCTTGTCCACATCGGTGATCAGCGAGATCGTCACCTTGTTGGAGTCGGCCGAGAAGTTCACGCGCTTGCCCGAAACATCGCCGGCGAGCTTGTAGACGCGGGCGTTCTCGTTGATCTGGAGCGAGGTTGTCGTTGCCGTGCTGACGGCGTAGGTCAGTTTCGTCGTGTAGGTCTTGGTGGACGATTCGTCACCGCCGTCCGCCAGCAGAAGCAGATCCTCAAACCGCTGCCGGTTACTCGCCCAGTCCGTCGTACGATCGCTATTCTCCAGCTGGTTCCACCGCCCGGCGATCGTTCCGTCTTTGCGAAGCAGCACCGCGTGCGGATTCGGATTGCGCGCCGCAACCCACGGACGCGTATAGGTAACGTTGCTGTAGGCGTAGTTCCGCGCAAATACCTCCTGCGCACGGTCTTGCGAAATTCCCTTCCGGGAGAGGTAGGCCGCGCCGGAAACCGCATTCGCCGTTCCGCCGTTCCGCTCCACATAGCTCAACAGGGTCGGGACGCCTGTCTGGGCGTTCGACGCCCCCTGGTCGATATGGACCAGCGCAACCTGGTTGTTGACCGCCCAGGTTTTGAATTCGGAGGAGGTGAACATCGCCTCGGCGCCGATGCAGTCGGGGCACCACAGCGGCCCCGAGAAGACCATCAATGTGTAGGCGTTCCCCGTCGCGGCCTTGACCTTCGCCTTCGCGACATCGGCATCCATCGTCCACTCGCCGAAATTCAGCGTGTCTTTCGTCTTCTCACCCACGAAGTAGGGGTTGATCGGCGCATTCGCCGGCTCGTTCACCACCCAGATGCGGTTGGTGCCGACGGCTTTCTGGGTGTCGTCAAGCAGGAGGATCTGCACTTTGGAACCCGCCGTGACGGAGGACGGCACGTTCACCGAGACCCACTTGCTCTGCTCGTTGACCGCCCAGCGGCACAGCTGCTTCGCGCCGCCCGCGACCTGGATATAGTTGGTCGCGATAACATCAAAGTTATTCGTGCGGATAAGCGGAACGGAGATGGAGGAAAGCGTCGGAGCCGCCAGCTGCGGCGCGTTGTTTTTGGCCACGGTCACCTCAAGATGCGATCCTTCCGTATCGGTAAGCGCGAACGAACCGCCCTTCGCCCCCAGGAATTTCGGCACGTATGCCCCGAACCCGCTGGTGTTCATGATGTAGTCAATGACGACCTGGCCCGCATAGTTGTAGGTCCCGTTCTTGATGCCCTGCTGTTTGTCGACCTTGTCGCCGTGGATGGAGTAGTCGATCACCTTCTTCCCGTTCTGGTACCAGTAGAACCGGACGAACGGATAGTTGGTCAGCATCTGGGGCCCTTTACAGAAATAATAATAACTGCCGGCTTGGATTTGGGCCTTCCCCCCATCCTCCGAGCAGGTGAAACAGAAGATCATCCCGCTCGTCTTCATCCAGGTGTTGAAGGTGTCGGACATCAGCGCGCGCTCAAGGACTTTACAGTGCCCGCACCCCTCATTGCTCCAAATGGCGATCATCGGGATGCCTTCCTTGTCAGCCAGCGCTTTGCAGGCGTCAAGGTTGCCGTTCCACTCCCCCTGTTTCACTGGACTTCCCATCGGAGCGCGGAATTCAGTGAGGAATCGAAGCAGTTCAGCATCCGGTCCCGCCGCCCGCGCGGTCATTGCGAATCCCATTGCCAGAACCGCTAACGTATTGATTCCGAAACGGATACACCGATTCGCCCATTTCATTCTCTTCTCTTCCGACCTTCTTTGCTCGACCATTTCCGTCCTCCATTTCGTTTCACCGCCCGGACACCCGTCCTGCGGAAATTCCCGTCATCTCCCGTCTCCGCTCATGGCGCGGAAATCGGAACCGGAGGCACACCCGGCGGCAGCGCGGGAGCCTCCACCTTCTTGAACAGATTCGTCCCGTACGGCCACTCGATGACCGCTTCCTTCATGATCAGATCGCCGATTTTGCGCTGGATTTTCGGCATCCTTTTCGCCAGGATAAAATCGGTCAATTCCTCGTCCGTGTACTCCGGCAGAATCTCCCACAACCGCCGCGTCACCCGGACCAGCGTCCAGAGATCCCGGGGAATCGCCAACGAACCGGGCGGCAACTCCTCCACCGTCCGGAACTCGACCTTCACGATGGACCAGCCGTCGTCCATCTCCATGATGTCTGAAATATCCCCCGTCTTCGCGCCGACCAGCCACTTCTGAAAGGCCGGATTGTCCTCAAACTCCTTCAGTTCGAACTCGCCCCACTCGCGACCTTCCTCCGGATAGACGGTGGAATACTTCTTGGCGACCTCCTCGAAACGCACCCCGGCGGCGATCTCCTTCTTCGCCTTCTCAAGCTCCGCCTTCTCGATGATGTTCGAGGCCGCCCCCGCCTCGCTGATCTGGATGGCGCGCTGCCGCGCGTCGGCGATATCTTTCGCCGTGATCTTCAATTCGTGCTCGGTATCAAAATGGTCGCGCAACGCTGCCTCAAGCGCGTCGCCTTCGTTCAGGGCGAAAAGCAGCTGTCCCGGCTTCCCGCCGATCTCCTTCGCGACCGCCTGAAGGGAGGAATCCTCGCGGCGCAAATGTTTCAACATCGCCGCTTCGCCGACTTTCAGCGCCTCGGGGGATGCCGTCACATGTTCTTTTTCCGCCAGCTGCCGCAGCAAGGTCCGGCGCAGCATACCCGCCACAATCGCATTGCTCTGGAGCCGGATGGCGCGTTCGGCCTGGGGATTGGGCCCTACGAGCGGATCCTTGGCCCGCATCCGGTTCACTTTATCATATAAAGTCGCTAAAGCGTCAAAATCCCGCTTCCGGATCGCCTCGCCGTTGACTTTTAAAAACACGGACCGCGACGAAAGCGACTCCATCAATTTAGGTTTATCGGAGACATAGACGCCGGGTTCACGGACAACATCTTTCCTGCACCCCCCCATCAGGACGAGGAACGCAATCAGAAGAAGAAACCGTAAACGCAATCGGATCATGCCTGTCTCCCCTCGCTAGAAAAAAGAGGGGGCACGTTTTACCGTGACCCCCTCACGAAACTAATCCGTTCTCAGAATAGCTCTCACAAGAAGAACATTAGTTGCTGCCTTCGACGACCGTCGCGTAGGACGGAGTGGTCGGGTAGATGTTCTTCGTGATGACTTTCTTCGAAGCGGCGGCGTTGTACTTCACGCACCAGGTACCGAACGCGACCGTGTTCGGGGTTCCATCAACGAGAACCAGCGAGCAGGTGGTGCAATCCCAAACTGAGGACTGGAGGCACTCAACATTGGAGATGTACCAGGAAGCCGCCGGGGAACCAGCGAAGTTACCGGTGATCGAGGTCCACGTGCCGTTCTTGCAGTTGAACTTGCCAAGACCGGCGAAGTAGAGCGTCCCGAGATCCCAGGTGCTGCCGCCGCCCATGTCAAGGCTGCCCTTGAACGTGCCATACGCCTCAGCGTCTTTACCAGCCTTACCGATCCGGTGCGGGAATTCGCCACCGTCGAAATCGAGGACCGCGCCATCGATGTTCGCCTTGATCGGCTTGGTCGCCCAGAAGGCATAAGCCGCCGCGTCAGCCGAACCGCCGCGCAGAGAAGCGCAGGTCGTCGGATCGCAGAAGGCCATCCAACCGTCAATCGTGATCTTATCAGGAGCACGATAAACACCACCGGCAGCACCGGCCTCGCCGCAAGCGCTCGCCGGGCCATCCTTCGCCTTCAAACCCTTGGTGGTCTTGCCGTTGAACTTAACGGTATAGACCTGGGCGGCTTTGGCCACAGGAGTCGTCTCGCCGCAGGCGGCGTAAACGCTACCAGTAAGAGCCGCAAGAGCGGCAAAAGCAATCAACTTCTTCATCGAGTTAACCCTTTTTTATGTCTCGCTCGGAACCGGCACTCGCCGTACTTCCTCGCTCGACAGTTGTTATAACCTGTTTTCAACCTTTCAGGTAGCCTCTTCAGCGCCCGGAGAACCTAGGCCCGGACACCGCGTCCGAAACCTTCTTCGGTTGAAAACGTGATTACGATACCAAAACTTGACCCTCCGTGTCAACCGGTAAACCGATTTTTTTTTCACTTTTGGCATCGCCCTCCCTTGTCTTCAAACAAGATGGTCGTATATTAGCACATAACGCGCTGTTAATCAAGCGGTTAGCGGATAAAATTTTCTTCCCGAAAAGGCCGGAAAATGGCTGTTTTTCAACGATTTTCCATTAAAAAAGCCCTTTTTCGCCCGAAAAACGGCTATTTCTCCGCAATGGGAAAAAAACGTTTTTTCCCGGCATTTCCGTCCCTATTCCACGCCTATCCGGATCAAACGCCTCCACCGCCTGTAAACACTGAAATGCATTACTTCCTCGAAATCAAGATGTTACGCCGATAGATTTTTTTCTCCATCATTCCGTCTTGCGCTCCGCCCGATCCTCCTTTATGCTTGGAGGCATGAAAATTCTGGTTATAGGTAGCGGCGGGCGGGAACATGCCATCGTTTGGCGGCTCTCGCGGGATTCCTCTTCTCCAACCCTCTTCTGCGCCCCCGGTAACGCGGGCACGGCGGCTTTGGCCGAAAATCTTCCGCTGAAGGCGGACGATCTCGCCGGTTTGCTCGCCTGGGCAAAGGAAAACCGGCCGGATCTGACGGTCGTCGGTCCGGAAGTGCCCCTTTGCCTGGGCATCGCGGACCTTTTCGCGGCGGAAGGGCTGCGCGTCTTCGGTCCCTGCCGGGATGCCGCCCGGATGGAGGGCAGCAAGCGCTTCTCGAAAGAGGTCATGACGGCGGCGGGCGTCCCGACCGCGCTGGCGGAGATCCACACGAAGACGGACGAGGCGATCGCGGCGCTCGACCGCTTCACCCTGCCGGTCGTGATCAAGGCCGACGGCCTCGCCGCGGGCAAGGGGGTGATCATCGCCCAGACCCGCCAGGAGGCGGAGGACGCCATCCGTTCGATGCTGGATGAGGGCGTTTTCGGCAATGCCGGCGCGCAGGTCCTGATCGAAACCTTCTTGGACGGGGAGGAGGCATCCATCCTCGCGCTCGTCGATGGCGAACACACCGTCCTGCTGCCCCCCTCGCAGGACCACAAGCGGGTCTTTGACGGCGATCAGGGTCCGAACACGGGCGGAATGGGCGCCTACTCGCCCGCACCGGTCGTGACGGAGGCGATGCTGCCGGAAATCCGGGAACGGATCATCCTACCGGTTGTCCGGGAACTGAAGAAACGCGGCATCACCTATAAAGGCGTTCTCTACGCCGGCCTGATGATCGGTCCCGGCGGGTCGATCCACGTGCTGGAATTCAACGTGCGTTTCGGCGATCCCGAAACCCAGGTGGTGCTGCCGCGCATCGGGGGCGATCTGATCCCCGTGCTGGAGGCCTGCATCGACGGCACGCTGAGCGACGATCTCGTCACGATCCGCCCCGAGGCCGCCGCGACGGTGGTCATTGCCGCGAAAGGCTATCCGGGCGCCTATGCGAAAGGGACCCTCATCACGGGACTGGAAGAGGCCGCGAAGGTTGAGAACGCGATCGTTTTCCACGCCGGCACGGCGCGGAAAGAGGGCGCGACCGTCACCGCCGGCGGACGCATCCTCGCCGTGAGCGCGCTGGGGGCCGACCTCCGTTCCGCCGTAGACCGCGCGTATGCGACCGTGCGGCTGATCGGAATCGAAGGCGCCCACTACCGGAAAGACATCGCCCACCGGGCGTTTAAAGCGTAAACCGAACCGCGAATCCGGCGCTTCTGGATCAGCTCAGCTTGATCTTCCCGACCAGCCGCATCAGAAGCGCCGTCGCGGCCACGGCGATCACCAGCAGGCCCGCGCCCAACGCCACCCGGGCGTAGAGCAGGTAACCGATGCCGAACAGCGCGGACCAGACCGCCAGACAGCCGACCACCATGCAGAGGATGCCGGTCGGGACATCCCACCCCTTCGCCTCGTTCGGCAGCGAGGTGGTCGCCTCAATCTTCCGCCAGCCGGGCCCGCC
>DBXN01000038.1:363-7193 GCA_002309585.1 Verrucomicrobia bacterium UBA1211 | reverse complement strand
CTCCAGCACCTCGCGCTTCTCCGGCGCCGTCAGATAGGTCACCGCCACCCACGCGATCGTCGTCACCAGAATGCCGATGATCAGCTTCCAGGAGCTGTAGTCCATCACGTTGAACCAGCCCGCCCCCAGCATCCGCTCCTCAAGGGAGAAGACCGGCGCGACCCACTGGAAGAAACACGCTACGAGGAACGAGACGATCATCGCCGAAATCTCCGACCAGGCGTTGACCCGCCACCAGAACCAGCGCAGGATATAGAGCAGGCCCGTTCCCGCACCGATCTGGAGCAGAATGTCGAACGCCCCCTTGGCGCTGGAGAGCGCCATCGCCATCAGACCCGCCAGAATCGCCAGCGCCGCCATGCAGACGCGCCCCATCAGAACGGCCTGTTTCGGCGTGGCCTGGGGATTGACGAACCGCAGGTAGAAATCCTGCACCACGTAGGAGGAACCCCAGTTCAGATGCGTCGCGATGGTGGACATATACGCCGCGATCAGCGACGCGACGATCAGCCCCAGCCACCCCTTCGGCATCTTGGAGATCATCGCGGGATAGGCCAGATCGTGCTTCAGGTACTGCTCCTCCACATTCGGAAACGCGCTCGCCAACGAGCCCAGCCCGTTCGCCTCGGCGCGGAACTGCCGGACCTCGCGGTAGACCTTCTCGTCCTTCGCCCTTAACGCGGACGCGGACTTCTCAAACTGAACGACCTCCTCCTTGTGGGTCTCCAGCCACGCCTTCGCCGTCTCCTGCTCCGCCTTCGGGGTGATCGGGAAGGTCACCAGCGAGACCAGCGCCACCAGGATCCACGGCCACGGCCGGATCGCGTAATGGAGGAAGTTGAACAGCAGCGTCGCGCCGACGGCGTTCTTCTCATCCTTCGCCGAAAGCATCCGCTGGGCGATATACCCGCCGCCGCCCGGCTCCGCGCCCGGATACCACACGTTCCACCACTGCACCGCCACCGGAAGGATCAGGATGGTCATCAGCGCGGAAAGCCCGCCGTGCGCCGCGTCGCCCGAAGGGAACATCGCCATCTTCGCCTGCACCGCCGCCTCGCCGAAAAGCTCGCCCAGCGTGGAACCGCCGCCGAGGTCGGCCGACTTCACCGCATAGACCGCCGCGAAGATCGCCCCGACCATCGCGATCGTGTACTGATAGAAATCGGCCCAGATCGATCCGGTCAACCCGCCCAGCGTCGCATAGACCGCCACCGCCACCAGGGCGATGCAGAGCGTCGTCACGGAGCTGAGGCCGAACATCACCTGTCCGATCTTGATCGCCGCCAGCGAGACCGTCGCCATGATCATCACGTTGAAAAACACACCCAGATAGAGCGCCCGGAACCCCCGCAGCACCGACGCGGGCCGTCCCCCGTATCGGATCTCATAGAACCCGAGATCGGTGTCCAGCGCCGACCGCCGCCACAGCTTGGCGTACACGAAAACCGTCAGCATCCCGGTCAGCAGGAACGCCCACCAGCACCAGTTGCCGGAGACCCCCTGCGTCCGCACGATATCGGTCACCAGATTCGGCGTGTCGCACGAAAAGGTGCAGGCCACCATCGAGACGCCCAGCAGCCACCACGGCATCGAGCGGCCGGAAAGGAAGAAATCCGCCGCGCTCTTACTCGACCGTCGCGCTGCTGCGGAACCGATCGCAATCACAGAAACCAGGAAGCCGATGATGATCGCGGCATCCACAAACGAGATCGTTAACATACTCTCAACCTTTCCTTAAGTCGCAGTGACACCCTGTCACCCAGTAAAAAAGTGTAACAAACCCCCGCCTTTCCCACAAGCGGAAAGGCAACCGCCGGACAATTGTGGCGCGTCATATCCTCAACGGCACACATCGCGGATGGACACATAGCCGGAATCCGCGATGACAAGATGATCGAGAAGCGGAAGGCCAAGGTCTTTCGAAAGCGCCATCAATGCGCGCGTTGTCTCGATATCGCCTTCGGAAGGTGTGGGATCGCCATTGGGGTGGTTATGCGCCACGACGATGCAATGCGCGTTCCATCGGATGGCTTCGCGAAAGACATCCCTCGGCATGATGCCGGACGAGTTGGCGGTTCCACGCGCGATACGGATCGGTTCGCAGATCGGATGCCGCTGGGCGTTGAGCGGCAGAACCCAAAAATTCTCGACCAAATCCCCCTCCTGCGCAATGAATTTGAAAACCCGATAGGCCTCTGCGGCATTACCGACACGCAGGGACTTCAAATCAGCCGGCCGGACGCGGAGCCGCCTGTAGCCAAGCTCAAATGCCGCCGCAAGCTCCAACGCCTTGACCTTGCCGATCCCTTTGATCGGCTCATCCGGATGACGCTTGTTGTAATCGGCTATCTTCGCGAGAAGCGTCCGCCAGTCGGCACCAACCAACTCCTGGATACATCCAAAGGCTCTGATAAGCCGCCTGGCGAGCTCGAGGACGTCGCACCCCGGCGCACCGGTCTTGAGCAGTATCGCAAGAACGGCTTCGTCCTTGAGATCGTGCGGACTCGCCGCCCTTTCCATCTGCTCGCGTGGCAGAAGTTCGCTCGACACTCCGTTTGTGATGAAATTGCTTTGCCGTTTCTTGGTCATGGCCGCTCCTCAAGTGGCATTCCGATAAAGCCGTTGAGTTCATCCCTAAGCACCCGCCAACGCGGCAATCGCTTGTCCATCAGCCTTACAAAAGCCTTTGAGTGGCCGATGACTTCGAAATGCGTCAGTTCGTGCACGATAACATACTCGACACAACGCGCTGGTACCCTCGCAAGCGCCGCATTGAAGGCGATCTTGCCCTTGTTCCGGAGGCAACTCCCCCACCGCGTCTTCATCGTGTGGATCTCGACGGCCGGAACCTCCCTGCCAAGTTTTTTACACCAGTCCGCCATCTTTCCTATGATGCACGCTTCCAGAAGTTCCCGCTGCCATGACTTGACCATCCGTTCCTTGTGGCTCCGCGAAGCGCCGGCACGGACATGGAGCATGAGCCGCGTTCCGGAAATGGTCACCCCTTCCCTTGTGCGGTCCTGCGTCCGTCCGCGTATGGACGTTTCTGTGGTTCTGCGCTTCGCCGCATGCGGCGAAGCCTCCACAACCCACAGACGATACCGCCTCCCTAGTGCGTAGATGTCCTCCCCGCTGACATATTCCCGCCTTGTCTGCCTCGGCTGCGCAAGAATGACCCGCCGCTGCTCGCGGATCCATGCCAATTTCGACGCTATGTAACTTCTGATGTCGCGTTCGTCCAACTCCTCTGGCGCCGAGACATGCACCCGTGCATCCGGCGGATAGACCGCTAGATGCGTATGCTTAATCTTCTTGCGTTCAATCTCGATCACTATGCCGGCAACTATCATCGCTTACATCCAAGGTTGATCGCTCATATAGGAATCGCTATCGAACTCCCGCTGTCGTTCGACAAGCTCGTAAACGCGAAGCGGATTGAAATCCGTTCCCTGTAAGGCATCCTCAATCGCCCGTTCCACCTTAAGCCGCCGGATGCTGTTCTTACGGAATCCCGGTTTGGCGCTCGCTTCAACAGCCTCATAGACCTTCAGCGCCAGCTCCACATCACCACCGAGATTGTCGCAGAGGTTCCGCTTCGCCTCCGTGTCCAGCCGAGGATCCGCCGCCGCCCTTCCGTCCTTGAGTTCCCGTGCCATTCTGGCGATTTCAGCCAGTAACTTGCCGTATTCGATCTTCTCCTTGCGGTAGTCGTCCAGCAGACGGTTGATGCGCTCCGAGAACTTGTCATATTCGGCCGGGTTCGTCTCCTTCTTCCGAAAGATGTAGCGGCGCACATTCGCGACAAGTGTCTCCGCTACGCCGCGTTCTCCGCCAACCTCCTCCTCGAAATCGGGATCAACACTTCCCTCGCCGGTTTTGTCGAGCCGAATCATGTCGAGGAACGAGAAGTCTTCCAGGTCGGCCAGTTTCGTCGCGTGTTTCGCCGTAACGAAATTATCCAGAAGTGCGCGCATTTCCGCATCGTAAAGCTTGAGATCGACATAATCCCCCATCCGCTTCATGATCGCCTCGCGCAGCATGTCATAGGTTCGCACCTTCTCTTTAATCGCCGCCGCCTCATCGGCGGAGTACCCCGCCTCGTCGGTCTCCTGCGCGATGTCGCTCCATGCCCTTACCGCGGCGATGCAAGCCTGGTAGAAGTCTTCCCGCAGCTGCGAATCCCCGGAGTTCTGCGCTTCGCCGCGTGCGGCGAAGTAATCGCAATACGCGTCGAGACTCTTCGGCGGCAGCACCGGTTCCGATAGTACATCACAGCGCTCCAGTGCAGCCTCAAGAGCCTTTCGCCCTTCTTCAAGCCGCCCTTTGAGCAGTCCCTCCACATCTTCCTTGTCGAAGTTCTCGAACGCGCCGCTGGTGTAGTCTTCAACCGCACCCCTTATGTTTTCAAAAAGATGCTTGTAGTCGATGATGTAACCATACCGTTTTTTCTCGCCATTAAGCCTGTTTACGCGACAGATTGCCTGAAAGAGATTATGGTCAACCATCTTCTTGTCGATATAGAGATAAGTCGCGGGCGGCGCGTCAAAGCCAGTCAGTAGCTTGTCGACCACGATAAGAAGTTTCATCGTCGCCGGATGGTCGATAAACTCCTTCTTCGCCCACTCCTCGAACGCCTCGGGCGACTTGTCGCCACGCATGGCAAGGTTCATCTTGCGCTTATACTCGGCCTCGGTCAACTGCTCGCCCGTGAAACCATCCGTTAGTCCCGGCTCTTCACCGTTATAGCTCGTCACCACAGCGCAATGCCCCTTGAGCGGTGAAAGCTCATCATTGAACAACGCCCAGAAACGATAGGCTTGATAGACCGACTCGCACACAAGCATCGCGTTACCCCACCCTTCACGGAGGGCGGGCTTGATCCCCATATCCATGCAGATGTCGG
This sequence comes from Verrucomicrobia bacterium UBA1211, assembly GCA_002309585.1. Classification (GTDB taxonomy): domain Bacteria; phylum Verrucomicrobiota; class Kiritimatiellia; order RFP12; family UBA1067; genus UBA1211. The sequence goes on along the minus strand of DBXN01000038.1, from coordinate 2,290 downwards.
TGACGATCCGCTGGATACGTTCCTTCGCCGAGAAAAGATGCTGCATACGCGCCCACCTTTTCTTCAGCTCCTCTTTCCTCGCAGGCGCGAGATTCTGCGTCTTATGTTCAAACAGGGCATCAAACGTTGCGCCTTCCGCAAGATTCTGCTCCACATCACGCGCCTCGTAGCGCAAATCGAGCACCACCCCGTCCGCCACAGCCTCGTCGAATTTGTAGGTATGGATGAATGGTCCGAAGTTCGCGCAACTCGTGAGTGTACGTTTCTCGCTTTTGAGAAGCGGCGTCCCCGTAAAGCCGATTAGCATCACCTCCGGCCCCATGATCTTTTTCATCGCGCGGTTCATCACACCGCCCTGCGTTCGATGGCACTCATCGACAAACACAAAAATGTCGCCCTTTGCATTGAAACCCGACGGGAGTTTTTCGGCAAGCTCCTTCAAGTAAACCGAAACCGGCCGTTCGCCTCGCAACCTGCGTTCCCGCGCCCGTGTCTCCGCATCCTGCCTCTTGCCGCGTGCGGCAAGGTTCCCCGCCCCAAATTTGTGGATCAGCGTCGTGACGAGCCATTTCTTCGACTCATTCAACGTTGCGATCAGGTCGGCCCCGCTCGTCACCCGGTATGGGCTCTCACCCGCCTCCTTGAAGCCGTTCGTGATCTGTCGGTCGAGTTCGTCGCGGTCGGTGATGATCACCACCCGCGCATCGGGGCGATGTTCCTTGATCCACTGCGCCAGCCACACCATCGTGAGCGACTTACCCGAGCCCTGAGAATGCCAGATGATGCCCGATTCCTTGCGCCTGATTCGCGGTTTCGCCGCCTCCAGCACGAAGAACTGCGCGGGCCGCATCACCTTTTTCACGCCCCCATCAAAAACCACCCCGTCATGAATGATGCCCAGCAACCGCTCCTTCGCGAGCATCTGCATCATGGCGCAGTCGAGGAGCGCGCCTTTTGTCGATCCAGTGCTCGCCCGCGTGCGGGCGAGTTCCACCCACTTCACCCAGTATTTCTCCGGCGTGAGTGTGGTCGCATACTTCAGCCCCTCCGATTCGTTACCCGCCATCAACAGCTGCGCGGCGGCAAAAAACGCAGGAATCTCCCCCGCCTGTTGGTTGCGGTAGTGTTGGCGAATCCCCTCCGCCACGCTCACATTCGCCTTCTTGAGTTCGATCACACACAGGGCGATACCGTTCACCCAAATTACCACATCGGGCCGCCGGTACCCGTTCGCGGCAACCTGCCGCCTGACCGTCACCTCTTCAGCGACGGCGAAAATGTTCTCAAGCGGATGCTCCCAATCGATGAAATAGACCTGCTTCATCGGTTTGCCGGGTTCCGTCGAGATCGGCAATGGAAACCGTAATGTGAAATAGACCTCCTTGTTCACATTGTAAAGGTCTCCATGTCCTGTGCAGACCATACGCTTGGCGAGTTCCGCGATGGCGCGGTCGGCCTGAGCGGACGAGAGTTTCTGCTTCGTTACGAGAAACGTCTTCAGCATATGTCGATCAAGGCAGGGATTTTCCCGCTCCGACAGGTCACCAAGGTAGTCATAACCAAGCCGCGCACGAAGCAATTCTACGATGCGGTTCTGGACCGCACGTTCGGGGGGCACACCGACCCCCGCGTTCGAGCGCAAAATCCCAGCCTGCGCCATCTCATCTTTCATTGCATTTCCTCTTCTTCACCCGCTCTGCGCTCACCTGCGTGCGAAGTTTCGCGCTCCGCCGCGTGCGGCGAAGAAATCGCCAGAGCCACCGCCTCATCGATACCGCTCAGCACCACACCCTTGTAGTCTATCTCGACGGCCCCATCATCGGCGATCAGCTGTGCGATCCTGTTCAGCACCAGCGCCTGCTCGCGGGTCATAGTATCCACCCGTCGGCTGGCTTGCGTCCCGCCGCGTGCCGGGTTCTGCGCATCG
>DBXN01000038.1:0-213 GCA_002309585.1 Verrucomicrobia bacterium UBA1211 | reverse complement strand
TGAGAAGCCCTTGTTCTGGAGCGTGATCACCCGATACCCCGCCTCGAAAGCCCTGCGGGCAATCTCCCGCTCACCATGACTGATGCAGGGACTGAGCAGAACGGCACCTTGCGCCGACGCCCGCATGGCATCACCCGCCTTCATCTCAAATTCCGGTGTCGTCATCTCGACAATCGGCTTGCCCGCCGCATCGTGGCAGATCCCCCACCCGCC
>DBXN01000156.1:15633-15772 GCA_002309585.1 Verrucomicrobia bacterium UBA1211 | reverse complement strand
CCCGCGCGGGCATCGGCCATCTGCTGTTGGTCGATGCCGATGTCATTTCCATCTCCAATCTCAACCGCCAGTTGCCCGCGCTCCACAGTACCCTCGGCCAGCCGAAGGTCGATGTCATGGCCGCCCGCATCCGGGACAT
>DBXN01000156.1:0-15588 GCA_002309585.1 Verrucomicrobia bacterium UBA1211 | reverse complement strand
GGTTGAGGCCCGCCGGTGTTTCTACCTGCCCGAAAACGCGGCGGACTTTGATCTGGGGCACTACGATTTCGTTGTCGATGCGGTCGATACCGTCGCGGCAAAGGTCGAACTCGCCGTACAGGCCAACCGGTGCGGCGTCCCGATCATCAGCTGCATGGGGGCGGGAAACAAACTCGATCCGACGCGGTTTGAAGTATCCGATCTCTTCAGCACCTCGGTCTGTCCGCTCTGCAAAGCGATGCGTAAACAGCTCAAAGCGCGCGGCATCGACCGACTCACCGTCGTCTATTCGAAAGAGTCCCCGCGAACGCCCATCGAAACCGCACCCGACGCCGAGCCGCCCGCGCGCAAAGTCGCGCCGGGCAGCATCTCCTTCGTCCCCTCCGTCGGCGGCCTCATCCTCGCCGGCCACGTCATCCGCCAGCTTGCCGGGATCTCAAGCGTTGAGGGTTGAGCGTTGCGGGTTGGGGGTGTCTCACGCCCCCTCTTCCCCTACTGCGCCGGATAGCCGATCGGGTGATTCAGGTGGATGATGGTCTTTTCGGGCAACTTCAAGGCTTTCTTCAGGGCATCCTTGTCCATCGTTCCGCGGCAGACGGTGCCGAGACCGTTCGCGGCGCAATAGAGGTAGATGTTGGCGGAGACGATTCCCGCATCGTAGTGCGTCAGGGTATTCATTGGCGCGTTGGCGTAGAGGGGATCGGAGAGATCGGCGGCGATCACAAGCGCGACGGGTGCCTTGGCGATGGTCGTCTGACGGTCGGCGACGGCCGGACGGAGGTCATCATCGCAAATCTTCTCAAGCGCGTTGTTCTTCGCGTCGTAGAGATACGCGCCGGATTTCCGGCAGACATAAATCCGGATGGTCTGCTTGTTCAGCGCCGTCGCATGGGTGCGTTTGTCGGGACGGTTGAATCCGTCCGCCGCCCAAAGGACGCCGGAGAGCAGTTCATCCGAAATCTCCTTTTCCTGAAAGTCCCGCGTGGAATGGCGGTTCTTCAACGCCTCCATGACCGACACGCCCGAATCAGCAATGGGCTTCGGGAGCGGAAGGGTTTCGGCGGAAGCGACACCGCCCGCGAACACGACGGCAGTAACGGCTCCCATCAGCATAATTGTCTTCATTGTCATTTTCCTTTTCCTTTCATTGTTCTTTTTTACACACAAACCATCATTCGTAAAGGCACTCAGCCATCCATCGTTCAGCGAGAAGCTCCTGTGGGGTACGCACCGTATGGTTGTTCTTATGCGGGCTCCCGTTGATCAGCAGACCGCACATGCCCCTTACCAGAACTTCCACCACGATTTCTTCTCACCCTGTTTGTTGCCGTCGGTGATCTCGCCGTAGAGCGTTTTCGCCCGTTGGGAAGCCGAGATCTCAGGATCAAGCAAAGTGTTGCGCTCGACCACCTCCAGACTTTTCGGAAGCGACCAAAAAACCGTCCGGATGAAATTGTCGGGGGAAGCTTTGTGGACCACCGTCACCACGCCGTCCGGCGCGATATCCAATTTGGGTTTACTGCCGTGCAGCAGGTTCCCCAAATCCGTCGAATCCCAGACAAAACCGGTCGGCTCATCCTTCACCGACAGAAAAAGCCGTTCAACCTTATTCCGATGCCAGTAGACCAATTTGAAGGAGCGCTTCAGATCCGGCGGCTTGACGAACATCTGCGTTCCCTCCTGCAGCAGGATGCCCGGCACCACATCAAAACTCTTCTTCTGCGACTCATACCGGGTCCCGTTGTGCAACAGGATCGCCCGGACCAGATAGCGGCCCTCCTTCAGCAGCGGGAACCACTTGTCCAACTCCACCTTCTGTTTAAAGGGCTCGCCGGTTCGGATCACCATCCCGGATGCCATCGGCCGGGCATCGGATTGCGTCAGATACTCATTCGGATCATCCGTCGTGATCTCGAAAAGGAGCCGATCGGTACTGTCCGGAGCGAATCGGATATCGTCCCGCAGGCCGTTCATGCCCGAAACCTGAACCAACACCGGTTCTCCCACGATGAAAACCGTATAGGCCAACTCCAGTTTGACATCCATCTTCTGGGCGAATGCGGAGAAGCAAACCGCCGCACACAATCCCATCAACCAACCTTTACGCATCCCTGCCTCCTTTCACGGTTCGTGTCCGAACCCCTCAAACCATCCTTTGCCGCCTCAAACCTCGATCCGCAAACCATCGTAACTGGCGAACACCGTCTCCGGAAGCCGGGCGGATAACGCCGTGTGATCCAGATCGTGGCTGAGGTGGGTCAGATAGGACCGCTTGGCCCCGATCAAGGCCAGCGCATCCAGCGCCTCCGCCACACACATGTGCGTGGGATGGGGCCGGTCCCGCAACGCATCCAGCACCATCACATCCACATCCCGCAAGACCGCCATCGTCAAATCCGGAATCCTCTTGCAGTCGCTGACATACCCGACGCGCCGCCCCCCGCATTCCAACAGGAAACCGCTCGTCTTGACCCCGTGTTCGACATCCAGCGGCGTCAACCGGACATCACCGATCTCAAACGGTCCCTCGACCGGCTCGAACCGGATCAGGGGCCGGAACAGCCCGTTCGCGGGCGGAACCCGTCCGATGTAATCGAAAATGTTCTGAATCCGACCCAGCGTTTCGGGAACTGCGAACGCCGGGAGTTCCTTCCCCTGGAGAGTGTTGAACCGGCGGATATCGTCAAACCCGAACAGATGGTCGGCATGGGCATGGGTGAAGACCACCGCGTCCAAGCGCTCAATCCGCGCGTCCAGCATCTGCTGCCGGAAATCCGGCGGCGTGTCGATCACGAATGCGGTTTCGGCCGTCTTGACATAGAAACAGGAACGGCGGCGTTTGTTCTTCGGGTCGGCGCTCTCGCAGACCGGGCAATGACACCCGATCATCGGCACCCCGACCGACGTTCCCGTTCCCAAAAATGTCATTTCCATCACCATTCACCCGACGGCCGTGACCGGCACGCCCCTCCCGTCAGAAGAATTTCTTCGCCAATCCCAGAATCCCCTGCTTCCACGGGACACGATGCGAGACACCGGTTTTGCCCTTGAAGGAATCCAGGTTCGCGACATACCAGCGGTAGTTCCGGATCAGCGCGTCCTTGTTGGAGTACCTCGGCGCGAACCCAAGCCGCTGTTCCGCCTTCTCAATGCTGACAAACGAATCCTTGGAGGCTGTCTCGTAGACCCACTTGTAGAGCGGCGAAAGATGCAGCAACTCCAGAAACCGCAACGTCCAGATCATCGGCGCCGCCGGAAAGCCCCGGATCTTCTTCCCGTATCCGGCCTCATCCAGCACCGCCTGGTAATCTTCACGCATCGTGGTGAATTCCTTCGCACCGATGTTGAAGGTGTCGTTCACCCGCTCCGCCGGCAGGGTCAGCGTCAGCCAGATCGCCTGGCACAGATCCTCGACATCCATCAGCTGATACCGGTTCTTCCCGTTACCGATCATCGGGAACCCGTGACCGGTATACGCCCAATCGTAAAAGAGGGCGAAGACGCCCAGCCGTTCCGGCCCGATGAAGGATTTGGGACGGATGATCGGCACGCACAATCCCTCTTTCCGCATCTCCAGACATTCAGACTCGGCCAAGATCTTCGCGCATCCGTAAGGTCCGACCCCTTCCAATTTGTCGGTCTCGTAAAGCGGATGGTGGTCGGGGATGCCGTAAACCGCCGTCGATGAGATCATCACGAAACGGGAGACGCAGGCCGTGTGCGCCGCGCGCAGCACGATCCGGGTACCATCGACATCGGTACTCATGATCTCCTCTTTCGAATAGAGCGGCAACGCGGCGGCGGTATGGACCACCCACGTCACGCCCTCCATCGCCCGTTTCACCGTTTCCGGATCGCGCACATCCCCCTGGATCCAATCGACCTCATCCTTCTCGGGATAGTCGAATGGGACCAGGTCGAGCGTCCGGATATCCGTCACGCCCTTCGCCCGCAGAAACCGGATCAGGTTGATCCCCAGAAACCCGCTTCCGCCTGTCACCAACACCTTTTCCGCCATCACGCCTCCTTCGCGCCCTGCGACGCGCCTATGCCCGGAAATGCGAAAAGCCCTCAAAATCCAATGTCGCGAAATAATCGTCCACCGTCTCCGCCCGGCGGATCTCGACCACCGACCCGTCCTCGCGCAACAGCAGTTCGGCGGAACGCAATTTCCCGTTGTACTGGAACCCCATCGCGTGGCCATGCGCGCCCGCGTCATGAATCACCACCCGGTCGCCCGGCGCCAGTTCCGGCAACAGCCGGTCGATTGCGAATTTGTCGTTATTCTCGCAAAGCGATCCGGTCACATCGTAGAGGGTGTCGCACGGCTTGTCCGCCTTCGCGGGCACGGTGATGTGGTGGTACGCGCCATAGAGCGCGGGACGCATCAGGTTCGCCATACAGGCGTCCAATCCCGCATAGGTCTTGTAGGTCTTCTTGATGTGCCGGACCGTCGCCACCAGGTAGCCGTAAGGCCCCGTGATCATCCGCCCGCACTCCATGTAGATCTTCAGCGGGGCAAGCCCACGGTCGGCGATCCGCGTCTGATACGCCGCCCGGATGCCCTCCCCGACCCGCTCCAGATCGACCGCCTGCTGTTCGGGCTTGTACGGGATGCCGATGCCGCCGCCGATGTTGACGAACTCGAACCGGATCCCCAGTTCCGCGCTCAAGGCGCCGGCCAGATCAAAGAGGATCTCCGCCGTGTCGATGAAGTATTGCGGATTCAACTCGTTCGAGGCGACCATCGTGTGCAGCCCGAACCGTTTCACACCCTTCGCCTTCAGCATCCGGTATCCGTCAAACAGCTGATCGCGCGTGAACCCATACTTCGCCTGTTCGGGCGTGCCGATGATGGAATTGCCGCCTTTTAAAGGTCCCGGATTGTACCGGAAGCAGACCAGCTCCGGAATGCCCGCGCACGCCTCCAGAAACGGAATGTGGGAGATGTCATCCAGATTGATGATCGCGCCCAACGCCTTCGCCTTGACGAACTCCTCCGCCGGCGTATCGTTGGAGGTGAACATGATCGACTCGCCCGTCACACCGATTTTCTCGCACAGCAGCAATTCCGGAAGGGAGCTGCAATCCATCCCGAACCCTTCCCTCTTCAGGATCGCCATCAGGAAGGGATTCGGTGTCGCCTTGACGGCGAAATACTCGTGAAATCCGGGGCACCAAGCGAACGCCGCCTTCAACCTGCGGGCATTCGCCACAATCGCCCGTTCGTCATAAAGATGGAACGGCGTCGGATGATCACGGATCACCGACTCCAGCTGCTCAAGATCCAACGGAAAACGCTTCTGCATCATCGCCACAATACTCCACAATTTGAAAGGGATAGTATATCGGTTTTTAAGCCCCAACGCAACACATCGCGGGCAAAGGCATTTTAACCCTCCCCTTCCCCTTCCGCTTCCCATTCAACCTCCGGATGTTTGGCGGGATCCGGCTCCATCTCGGGAGGAATGGTCATCGGCGGAAGCGGACGGTCGAAGCCCGGCAGGGTCTGATAGGCGCACTGCCCGATGGGCAGTCCCTGACTGCGGAACAACATCTCGAAATCGGTCTGTTCCTCGGCATCCCGCTCCATCGCGGGATAGGGGGCGAACCGCGCGTCCGCCGCGAAACGGGCTTGGATCTCCTCGAAATAGGCGGGGTGGTCGGTCGCGATCTGGATGGTGCCTCCGACCTCAAGCTTATCCCAGAGCGCATCCAGAAAGAGCGGCGAGAAGAGCCGGTGGATGTGGTGGTGTCGCTTGGGCCACGGATCGGGGAAGAAGACATAGACCGTCCGCAACCGATGGGTCGGGAAGAGATAATAGAGCGTGTAGAGCGCCTCCAGCCGAAGGATGCGGAGGTTGTCCAGATGGCGGGTCTGCGCTTTGCGCTCCAGTTTCCGGACCCGTCCCAAGAGCCGTTCGATGCCGATGTACTGGACATCGGGATTCCGCGCCGCGCGGGTGGCGAGGAAACGGCCGTTCCCGCAACCGATCTCCAGTTCAAGCGGTTTCGCGGGATCGAAGTGCGCGTCCAACGGGAGAGGCACGGTCGGATCGGTGACGCGAATCAGATGGTTAAGTTCAATGTTGGCCATGGAAAAGTGTCCGCAGAGAGATTATCGGGAGGACGAGACCGCGAAACCGAGCGCCTGGAGGAAAGCGGGAGTCGGCTTCGTGGGACGGAGTGTCGTGATATTGACGCAGGCGTGAACCGTATAACCGTCCACCAGACACTTGCCATCCCGCCGGACCTCGCAACAGATTTTCAGCCGCACGCCTTTGGCCTCCTCGCACCATCCGGTGATTTCCAGCAGATCATCATAGACGGCGGGCGCATGGTAGTTCAGATGCGCCTCCAGAACCGGCAGGGCGATCCCCTGCGCTTCCAGTTCCCGATAGGACAATCCTGACGCGCGGAGCAGCTCATTCCGAAGCCGCTCGAAATAGACCAGATAGTTCGCGTAGTAGACCACCTGCATCTGGTCGGTATCCGCATACGGGACACGGTATGTGATGGTTTGCCGAAACGGTGTACTCATGATTTTCCGCTCCTTGTGAGGGGTTATAAAAGGGGTCGCACGAAATTGGCGCTATGGGCGCCGTCCGGCGGAACGCCCCGCCGGAGATCCCGCCACAATCCGGGCAGATCCACCTGCGGGGGCGACCAGGAAAAATCGATCCGACGGTACGGAAAACGGACATGCCAACGGGTGTCGAGCGTACAGAAGGGTCGGTCGGAGAGGGTCTGCCAACGCCCGTTGCGCGACAGGGAAGTGAAAGCCCGTCCGCACCGGTCCGTGAAGGACTGCGTCTGACGGATGGGGCCGCCGGGCAGGCACGGCGCGGACTCGGAGATGAAGAGAGGCGTATGTTGGAAGAGCAGCCATTCCGGACGGGGATTCGCGAAGGGCGGAAGGAACGTTTCGACGCTCTCCGCATCCATCTCGGGAGAGAGGACGAACGACTCAACCGCCAAACCCGCCAACGCTTCCGCCGCGATCCGGTTGAACACATAGAGGCTCCAGTCGGCGGAAACCGGTTTGGCCCCCAACCGGCGAAGCCGGTGGAGACCGGAGAGTTCCGCGCACTCCCATTCCTGAAACCCTTCGGCCTGAAGCGCGGCAACGGCTCGATCCAACGCGTCAGATTCCGCATTCCGCGTCAGGAGCGGAAGCGCGGGCCGGATCGGACACGCCGACCCCAGCGTTTCCCGCCAAATCCGGAGACGGGCAAGCAGGTCCGGAACGGAACGGTGCCCGATATCCAGCACAACCAGATCGGCGGCGGCGAAATCGGGATCGGGAACCTGCCCGATATCGCACTTCAGCGTCAGATGGGGGGAAGACGGGACCTGCGCGCCATCATCGGTCAACCGGCGCGCCGACGTTCCACTCACCGACGTAAGGATCGCCTGGCGATGTTCCGCCCGACGGGTCTCCGAAAGCGCCGTCAGCCGTTCGACCACCTGGCGCCGCGCATCATTCAGCAGCGAAGGCGGCGCGTAGAGGCCGTCGGGATCACGGCAGGTACAGGCGGCGAAGCTCCATCCGCTTCCACCCATGCGGCTGAAGGCGTTCCGGACCGCGTCCGGGGTCCGTTCCGGCTGACGGGAAGGCGCGAGGGAACAGGGTAGCGAAACGGTTACGGTGCAATCGGGCGAAAGGGTGTCCGTCGCGGTAACCGTCACGGCATCGGCCGCGAGCGTGACGTCAAAGGCGACAGGATGTCCGACCGCCAGCGCGGATTCCCGGATCGAGGCCGGCTCATAGGCGCGTTTGACCGCCTGAGAGGCGGAGCAGAAGATCGGCAAGCCGGGTTGCAACGGCGGGACATCGGCGGGGGGCAGGGCGACCTCGACCTCACTCCCTTTGGGCAGGGAGATAACCGGCGACCGCGATCCCGCCGCCCGAAGGGTGAGAATGGCGAATCCAAACGGCTTGCCGCCGCTGGGCAGATCGATTTGGAGACCGTCATGTTTTTCCAGCGCGCGATCGGAGGTGAACCGCATCCAACGGGTTCCCGAACGGTCGGCGAAGAGGGCGGCAATGGTACCGATACGCGCGCCGCGATGGCCGATACCGATCGGGTCGATCGGGGAAGCGGCGTGCGGTCCTTCCGCATACAACGTGGTCCAAGGGCGGCTGAAGACCGTCTGGAGATCCTGAACCGCCGCTTCGGGATTCGGCGCATGACCGTCCAACAGCCGCCGGTAGTAATCGGTGACGCAAGCGACGTAGTAGGGACTCTTCATCCGTCCCTCAATCTTGAGCGAGTGCGCGCCGGTCGCCACAACCCGATCGAGAATGGGGCCGAGCGCCAGATCTTTCATCGAAAAGGGGAAGATCGCGGCGGAACCGTTGTCCGTCCGGAAAGGCTCCCGGCAGCAATAGGCGCAACGGCCACGGTTCCCGCTGCGTCCCGTCGCGTGGGATGAGAAGAGGCAAAGCCCGCTCATGCTGTAGCAGAGCGCGCCGTGAATGAAAATCTCTATCTCCGTGCCGCCTTTTTGGACGATCTCACGAATCTCCTCAAGGGAAAGTTCCCGCGCCAGAACAACGCGGACGAAGCCAAGCGCCTTCAGCGCCAGGACGCCCTCCAAATTATGGGCGGCCAGCTGGGTACTGGCATGGAGCGGCAGGTGGGCATAGCGTTCGCGGATCAACCGGGCCACGCCCAGATCCTGAACGATCACGCCGTCCGGCCTGATGTCTTCCAACGCCTCCAACGCATCCAACGCCGATTCCCACTCCCCTTCCTTGACCAGCGTGTTGAACGTGATGTAGATCTTCTTCGCGGGCGTGAAGGTCCGGGCGTAGGCGGAGAGGACCTTGATGCGGTCGATGGTCAGATTGTCCGCGTCGGCGCGGGCCGAGAATCGGGGAAGGCCCAGATAGACCGCATCGGCGCCGAATTGGAAAGCGGCGACGGCGGCATCGAAACTGCCGGCTGGCGATAGAAGTTCGGGAAGCATCGGAGAAGGTTCAAAGACAAAAAGGTGAAGGGGAAAAGGATGGGATGGGAACGCCTGTCCAGAGCCCAAAAAATGAACAAGGGCATGGCGTGCGCCATGCCCTTGCCCATGAGAAGATTAGATCTTCTTCCAAATGTTGCCTTCCTTCGAAGACTCAACCACGGCGGTGATGAACTTCATGCCGCGAACGCCATCTTCGACGCCCGGGAAGTCGAGTTCGAGCGCGGTCGGCTTCCGCTTCGCCTCGCGCGCGCGGATCGTGTCGGCGAAGTTGATGTAGTTGTTCGCGAACGCCTCGAAGAACGCTTCCGGATGACCGGTCGGCGTACGGGTGAGACGGCCGGCGGAGGGGGACTTCGCGGCGACATAGGGATTGCCGCGCTTCCACACCTGCTCCGGATCGGTCTGGCTCAGAACGCGCAGATAGTTCGGATTCTCCTGGAACCAGCCAATCGCCTTCTCTTCGCCGTAGACCCAGATCTGGAGATCGTTCTCCTCGCCCGGGGAAACCTGCGAGGCGGTCAGGATACCTTTGGCGCCCTTCTCGAAGCGGAGCAGCACGTTGCCGTCGTCATCCAACTTGCGACCCTTCACGAAGATCGTGATGTCGGAGAGGATCGAGGTGATCTTCAGGCCGGTGATGAACTCGGCCAGGTTCGCCGCGTGCACGCCGATGTCGCCGATGCAGCCCGCGATACCGGACTTGGTCGGATCGGTGCGCCAGCTGGCCTGCATATTCTCTTTACCGGTGAGCTTGTAGAGCCAGCCCTGCGGATAGCGGACTTCGACCTTGCGGATCTTGCCGAGATCGCCGGCCTTGACCATGTCGCGGGCGAGTTTGACCATCGGATAACCGGTGTAGGTGTGCATCAGTCCGAACGTCAGCTTCGTCTTCTTGACGAGCGCCTGCAACTCCTCCGCCTCAGCGATGGTCATCGTCATCGGCTTTTCGCACATGACGTTGAAACCCGCTTCGAGGCAGGCCTTCGCGATCGGGAAGTGCGTGAAATTCGGCGTGCAGATCGACACGAAATCGATGCGCTCGGATTTCGGCAACGCCAGCTCTTTCTCGATCATCTCCGTGTAGGTCCGATAGACGCGGGAAGGATCCAGCCCCAGATTCTCGCCCTGCTTCAGGCTGAGTTCGGGATTGATGTCGAACGCGCCGGCGGTCAGAACGATTCCGCCATCCATCCGCGCCGCTTTCCGGTGAACTTCGCCGATGAACGCGCCGATACCGCCGCCAACTTGCCCCATCTTCAGAATACGCATAACAGCTCCTTGCATTAGAGTTTTTAACCGTCGCTAAGCGACCTTTACGGAGGACAGTGTACCGCACCCTCAGGCGTTTTGTCGAGTCCCGAATCCGTTTGAGGGGAATACATTTCGACACCCGGCGCTTATTCGCCTTTGCCGGGAATGATATCGGTGATCTTTTCGATGATGTTGACGTAGGACCAATCCGTCTTTTCCAGCGTCCCGTACACCTTGAATTCGAGCAGCAGGCGGGTGAAGGGGACTGTCACGAGCCGGGTGATCTTTCCCACCAGCGATTTCTTTTTGAAGATGTTGGCGCGGACAGTGAAGTCCATCTTATCCTGGAGAATATCGTAACTCCCGCCCCCGCTGATGCTGAAGACATCCCCCTCGATCAACAGGTCCTTGGTCGTGAGGATTCCGTTGCGGATGGTGAAGCTCATCGAGCCGTTCGATTGGTTGACCAAGGCGGAGATGCCGGGGATGTTCTTCGCCAGATACTCGGTGAAACCGGCGAAAAGCGGCATCTGCGTAATCACGCCGTTGGTGATCTTGACGCTGCCGTGCCCGTTCAACGTCTGGATCACATGGCGGTTGACCTGCCCGTCCAGCACGATCTCTCCGGTCACCTCCCCCACCCGGGCGTTCGTCACGTTGACCGCGCTCGCCAGATCGTACAGGTCCACATGTTCGAGGTTGACCGTCGTTCCGAACGAGACGCGTTCGGCATCGTAATCCGGAAAATCGAACGCGAGGAACCCCTTGATCTTTCCGCCGTGCGCCGTCACACCATCCACGTGGTCAAACCGCGCGTTCTGCCCCCGCAGCGTGAAATCCGCCGTGGCGTTATTGACCTTGAGGTTGAAGATCGTCCCCTGCGGGAATGAGACCTTCCCGTGGATCAGGTTGGTGTAGGCGTTTTCGTTCGCCACGGCGACAACACCCGTTCCCGACAGCAGTGGCGGCCGGGAGCACTGGATACAGTCGAGCTCGCCCTTGTTCAGCACCTCAATCATGTCGAAGAAGTGAGGCAGATCCATGCTGGAGTCGGCATGGAAATCCAGTGCCCCGTCCGCCTGCCGGTAGCACAGTTCCCCCTTCAACTCCCCGACGCTGCATTTCGAGGTCAACGGCCCGATGGTGAGTGTCGTGAAACCGTTGGTATCGCCGGCTGAGAGTCCCCCTTTCAGCCACTCGACCGGGACGCCCTTGTAGGTGCAGCGTTTCGCATCGATATCCAGAAAGAGTGAATAATCGCAGGTGTCGATGTTCACGCAGATGTCCGCGCCCGCCAGAACGGGCGGCTGGACCGACTGGAACGCGTTCATCTCGGCGGCGACCTCGGGCGCGTCCAGAACCATCGGACCCATGATCGGAACGATATAGGCGGGCAACGCCTGGCCCTGAATCCGCGTGGTCACATACCGGGTGTTGAAGTCCAGCGAAACCCAGCCTTCGACCCCGCCGGGACAGGCATCTCCCGGCCAGAAAAGGAGAATCTTACGGGCGGTCAGCAGGTGGCTGTCCACATCCACCTCGGCGATCACACGCGCCGCATGGATCCCCATCACCTGGGGATCATCAAGCGTCAACTTGAACGGCTTGAGATCCGGGAAGGTTGGCTTCGACGGTTCGGAAGGCGGGAGATCCCGCATCGCAGCCGGAATGCCCGGAAAGCGTAAACCCGCCACCCGCACCTCGCGGATCTGTTCGGTCAAGGGTCGCCGGAAATCGAAGGCGAACGCGACATCCGCCCGATCGGCAGTAATGAACGGTTCAGCGTTCCATTCCCCGGCATGGAAGATCATACGCGGACGGATCAGGTGCAAGCCATCGCGGATGGAGAAGGTCACACGGTCGATGTGCAACGAGAAACGGTCCGAGGAGAACCGGTCCGTCACCTGCCGGACCCATGCATCGGGAACCCCACGGTCAAGTAAGTAAAGCAACACCGCCACACCGGCCAAAAGCAGGACGGCAAACACGAAAACGGCCTTCACGAACGCCTTGGCCAATCTAATCAGCAGGGTTTTCAACCGGATCCCCCTTGATCATCCGCGCTTCGGCATCCCGCCCGACCGTCCGCAGGGCATCACGCAAATGGTCACACACCTCCGGATCCCGTTTGATCGCAACCGCGCGCAACAGGAACTGGATCGCCTCATACGGGCGGTTCGCCTTGAACAGAATCCACCCTTTGGTGTCCAGGTAGGCGATCGACTCCGGTTCCGCCTGAAGCGCCTCGTCCACCAACCGTTCCGCCAACGTCAACTCCCGGCCCTCCAACGCGAGGGAGTAGGCCAGCAGATTCTTCAGGATGGCGGAATCGGGGTGGCAGGCGATCCCCCACCGCATGATCCGGAAGGCCTCATCCCAACAGCCGTCCTGTTCCAAAGCCTGAACATAGGCGGCGAAAAGCGAGGGCGGCACCGTCTCACCCGCGCCCGCCAACATATTGTAGGCCGTCTGAAACGCGATCCGGGAATCATGGACGCGGCCTTCCTCCTCCGCCTGATACCCGTGAATCAGGCAATCGGTGAAAGATCCCCCATGCAACGGATGGTCGCTCCGGAAAGCCGCCCAAGCGGTCTCATTCGTGGAGAAATAGTGACCCACCAGCGCGAAACCGGTAAACTGATCGGGGTTATCGGCGGTGTTCCGTTCAAGGGTGGCACACGCATGGCGCCAATCATCTTCCGCCAGATAACAGGCCACTTCGAGAAACGCCAGATCCGACTCCATCTGACGATTCTCCCCCGTCCGTTCCGTGCCGTTCATGGTCCGCGCCGTTTGAAGGAACGTCCGGACCCGGCGCGCGATCACATGCGGATCCAACGGTTCGCCCGGATGGAGACGGTTCTTCTCCCCCCGCTCCAGTTCGGCCAGCAACGCCAAACTCCACATGCAGAGTTTGCGGGGGATCTCGGCATCCTGATGCCGCTCATGATCGCGGCGCGCCAACGCCAACGCATCCGCGTCCAAACCCGCCGAGATGAGCGAGTCAATCACGAAAGCCGTTTTCTTGCGGTCAGCCGAATCCGCCTCGAACACCGCCGCCGCATGGATCGGCATCCGGTCGATTCGGTTCGCGGCGAAGGCGGCCGCGAAGGCCAGCCGGTGGAGATCGGCAACGCCCGGATTCCCGAGCAGGCAACGCTCGTAGACCGCCAACGCCGCCTCGGGCAACTTCCGTTCGTCCAATGAACGGCCATAGGCCACCGCGATGTCGAGCTGATCGGGATCAGCCCGGTAGGCTTCCTCCATCAACCGTTCCACCCGCGGCTTCTTCTCCGCCTCGGGAACATCCTGCGCGGCGTTCAGCAGCACCGCCTCGGAGAAGAGCGCCATCGCCTTTGCCCGCGCGGCATCATCCGGCGGCAAGGCCAGCGTGTTTGGCTCCTCCAGACTCCGGCATCCGGCGAGCGCAAAAGAAAAAAAGAGAAGAGACAAAACCAACCTTCTCCCGAAAGGAAAACCAAAATCAACCCATGGGAGCATGTTCATTTGTCTCTCCAGCTTTGAGAATGCCTCCCGATGAAAAGAGGCACGGCACAAAAACGGTTCCGGCACCGACGCGGAGGGCTTCCGGAACCGGCAAAAGCAAACCCGCAGGCCTACTTGTTCTTGTGACGCATGGACTTCAGGCGTTTGCGGTACTTATGCTTCGCCATCTTCGCACGACGTTTTTTCTTGATCGAACCCACGTTTTTTCTCCTGAAAATGGCCTTCACCGCACACGCGGCTCAGGCACAGTTTGTTCAAAAAATCACCTTGTTCAGCGGCAGCTCAATGATGCCCGTCGCCCCGGCCGACCGCAGCGGCGGAACGATGTCGCGCACGATCTTCTCCTCGACCACCGCCTCGACCGCAAACCAATCGGCATCCTTCAGCTTGTTCACGGTCGGCGCATGGAGCGACGGCAGGATCGACGTGATGGCATCCAGCGAGGAACCCGGCGCGTTCAGCTTGAGCAGAACACGGGATTCCGCCGCCAGCGCGCCCTGGAGCAGCATCGAGAGCTGCTCGATCTTACCGCGCTTGACGGGATCCGCCCACGCCTTCTTGTTGGCGATCAGCCGCGTCGTCGACGTCAGGATCGTGTCGATGATCCGGAGATTGTTCGCCCGCAGGGATGACCCCGTCTCGGTGAGCTCCACAATCGCGTCCACCAGTTCCGGCGCCTTGACCTCCGTCGCGCCCCATGAGAACTCGACCTCCGCGCTGACGCCGAACTGCGCCAGATACCGCTTGGTCAAGCCCACCGCCTCCGTCGCGATCCGCTTCCCTTCCAGATCCTTGACGCTCTGGAACGGCGAATCGTTCGGAACCGCCAAAACCCACCGGACCGGACGGGAGGTCGCCTTGGAGTAGCACATCTCCGCGACTTCCTGCACGTCGGACCCGTTCTCGTAAATCCAATCGTAACCCGTGATTCCCGCGTCCAGCAACCCCAGCTCCACATACCGGGAAATCTCCTGCGGACGAATCAGGCGGCACTGCAACTCAGGGTCATCCACATGCGGGACGTAAGAACGGGAAGCGGCCTGGACGTTGAATCCGGCCTTTTTCATCATCGCGAACGTGGCTTCCTGCAAACTGCCCTTGGGCAAACCCAAAATAACCGACATACCTCAAATCCTGACTTTGTGTTCCAAAAACGATCGGGTTAGTGTACCGAATCAACGTCCCGCTGGCAAGCGCGCGTTGGGAATTTTTCGCGTTAGCCCCGAATCCGGTCCGCATACTCGCCGGTACGCGTATCGATCCGGATGATATCCCCTTCGTTCACGAACAGCGGGACCGCCAACTCGTAACCGCCCTCGACCGTCGCGGGCTTCGTCACCTTCCCGGCCGCCGTGTTCCCCTTGGCACCGACCTCACACTTGACAACCTTGCGCTCCACCAGATTCGGGAGCTCCACCTCGATCACCTCGCTGTTGAAGAACAGCGCATCCACCGCCATGTCATCCAACAGGAAGAACTTGTTGCGGCCCAGCACATCCCCGGAGACCCGGATCTCTTCGAAATCGTCATTCAGGAAGACGTAGGTATTGCCGTCCTCATAGGAGAAACGGATCGTCGTCTGGACCAATTCGGGCTTGTCGAACTTATCGTTGGAGCGGTAGCTCCGGCTCATCGTCGTCCCGTTGAGCATGTTCTTCAGCTTACAGTTGTAGATCGCCTGCCCCTTGCCCGGCTTACTGAAATCAAAATCCGTAATGACATACGGCTGGCCTTCGATCTCGATCTTCAACCCTTTGCGCAAATCGGATGCTGTATACATGCAAAACCTCTCAAGTTGTGGAAAAGAAACAATAATTTAGTAAAAGCGGGGGATGAAGTCAAGCCGCGAAAAGG
>DBXN01000150.1 GCA_002309585.1 Verrucomicrobia bacterium UBA1211 | reverse complement strand
TCAACATCCAGATGAACTACTGGGGGGCGGATTCGGCCAACCTGAGCGAGTGCTTCACCCCCTACTCCGACTGGATGCTCCGGACGATGCCGGTGGCGGAGGCGGGGACGCGCGCCGCTTTCCCGGATTCGAAGGGGTTCGCCTACCGCACGAGCGCCAACGCTGTGGGCGGCGGCGGGTGGCGGTGGAACTTCGCGGGCGCGCCGTGGATGGCGGCGCAGGTCTACGACCACTGGCTCTTTACCCGTGACGAAACCTATCTGCGTGAGACCGCCTGGCCGTTGATGAAGGGGGCGGCGGAGTTCGTCCTCTCAACCCTCTTGAAGGAGCGTGAGGATGGGACGGTGGTGGTCAAGAACGGGTGGAGCCCCGAACATGGTCCCCGCGAGGATGGAATCACCCATGACCAGCAGATCATGCGCGAGCTCTTCCGGGCGATCCTCGCCTCGGCGAAGATCCTGAAGATCGACGACGCCTTCACGCGGGAGATCGCCCGCATCGAGCCGAAGCTGCTCAAGGACAAAATCGGCAAATGGGGCCAGCTTCAGGAGTGGGAGACCGACCGAGACGTGAAGGGCGATGCCCACCGCCACACGAGCCACCTCTACGCGGTCTATCCGGGTTCAACCATCTCCCCCGCCGCCACACCGCAACTGGCCGAGGCGGCGAAGGTCGCGCTGGCGGGCCGCACCACCACGGGGGATGCGCGGCGCAGCTGGACCTGGCCGTGGCGCGCGGCGCTCTGGGCGCGGCTGGGCGAAGGGGACAAGGCGGGCGAAATGCTGGAGAACCTGCTCCGTTACAATACGCACGACAACCTCTTCACGACCCATCCGCCCTTCCAGATCGACGGAAACCTCGGGACGGTCGGCGCCGTGTGCGAGATTCTTTTGGAACGGTCGATTCCCAAAAGCTGGCCGAAGGGCCGCGTGACGGGGTTGCAGACCCGCGAGGGGAAGACGGTCAGTTTCGAGTGGTGACCGGTTTCGCCGAGACACCCCGCGTTTCGGTTTTGGACAAGCGACAGGCGTCATGCGACGGGCGCATGTCGCTTGTCGCACGTCGCCTGATATCGGCGGCGCGGGTTATTCGAAATTCGGCATTGGCGGCGGCGGCAGGTTGAAGGCCGTCTTCACGAGGTCACCGAGCGGGTCGTCCCGCGTGAGGGCGGCATCCGGGATGTCAAGCGTCGGTTCAGCCAATTGGACGTCCGCCGTCCGAATGGTGACCGTCAGCCCGTTTTGGGGCTGGGTCTCCTGTTTCCCGAGCGGTTCCGCCGGGGTTCCGATTTTCGGGGCCTCAAAGGCTCCTGTCGTGGGTACGCGGTTGTTCACATTCAAGTCCATAATCGTGATCTCCATGCCCGATACACGGTTCAGGTTAAAAGGTTACACGTAAATCGGCGAGAATAACCTTTAATTTTTCCTTGGCCCGGAAGATCCGGACTTTCACCAGACTTTCCGAGACGCCCGTTTCGAGGGCGATCTCCCGGATTGAACGTTCACCGATCTGGAAAAGCGTATAGGCCTCGCGGAGGATGGGCGGCAGTTGGGCGAAGGCGGCGGAGAGCCGCTTGCGCAGGTATTCCGCATCGGAAGGGGTGGTTTCCGGCGGCTGGGAAACGGCGGCCTCTTCGGGGATTTCGTCTGTAAACGTCAGTTTGCTGTTGTCACGGGCGAGGTTTTTGCGAAGGTTGCGGGCGATGGTGAAGACGAGTCCGGAGACGGCGGAATCGTTGTCGCGCAGGTCATCCTTCATTTTCCAGACCTTCAAGAAGGTGTTCTGAACGAGGTCACAGGCGTCGGCATAGGTACTGCCGGTTGCGACGAGCCAGTTCGTCAATTTTGGGGCAAGTAGGGCATAATGTTCTTCGATTGTCATAATGTCTCCTTTTTGGGCTCGGGAACAGCGGCTAAGCTGTCATCAAGCGAAATCGAGTCGAGTTCCGCCTCCTCACGGCGGGCATCTTGAAGCTGTTTGGCCCATTTGAGCACCTCCGCGACGGGCTCGATGAGCGATTCCGGGATGAAATCCTCCACATGGCCCTGCGCATAGAGCGAGCGGGCGAGGGGAACGTCTTCCATGATGGGGATTCCCTCCTCCATCGCCGTCTCACGGATGACTTTCGCGATAGAGTTGATGCCCGCCACGCAAATACGGGGGATCGGGTATTCTTCCGGCTTGTAACGGATGCCGACGGCGATGCGGGTGGGGTTGGTGACCACGACGCTCGCCTCCTTTGTGGCCTTCACCGGATCGGGGCCGTTGAGGATTTCGTCACGGAACTGCCGCTGGGCCTGTTTGATTTCGGCGGAACCCTCCATTTCCTTATATTCACGTTTCACCTCGTCCTTCGTCATCATCATCTGTTTGGTGAAGTTCCGCCCTTGGAAAAGACGGTCCACGATGGCGATCACGATGTAGCCGAACGCGGTGTAGACGGCCAACCGTTTCAACATCAGTTTCAGGCAGGGGAAGATGTCGTCGATCGTCCCGTAGCACATGGTCAGCAGCTCCGGGATTGACGCCTTGATGATGCGGTAGGTGAGATAACCCAGAAAAAGAACCTTCACCACGTTTTTGAGAAATTCGAAGAGGTTCTTCATCGAGAATATCTTTTTGGCGCCTTCGACCGGATTCAGTTTCTCCATTTTGGGGATGATCGGTTCGAAGGTGAAGAGGAACCCAATCTGGGCGACATTTCCCGCGATGCCGATAATGGCGGCGACCAGGACGAAGATGAACGAATGCTTGCAAATGAGGAGTCCTGTGAGTTTCATGGACTCTTGGATCGACGCGGTGTCGTTTTCGACGATCCGTTGCGAAATGAAGGATAGCATCGTCTCGATGTCCTGCGTGAGCGCGCCGCCCATCCACGCCAAGACGCAGAACAGGACAACCAGAATGGCCGTGGAGACCACATCCTTACTGGTGCAGACCTGCCCCTTCTCCCGCGCGTCGCGCAGTTTTTTGGGGGTCGGCATCTCAGTTTTTTCGCCGCTGGATTCAGCCATGTGTGCCGACCTTTCGGGATAATCCGTACAATGGGGCGCGAGACAGGAGATACGGGGCGTGGGACGCGTCCAAGGTCTTGCGTCTCACGGCCAGTTTCGTCAAGGCTATCGTCTCATGTCTCATGTCGGAACTCACCCTCCCAGCAGTTTCCGGATGGGGGTCAGGATCGCGGTGTCCTTTGTGTACATCAGCATGTCCATGATATACGGCAGGTAGATGATCAGCATCGCGATACCGAGCGCGGATTTTACCGGCATCGAGAGGAAGAAGACATTGAGTTGCGGTGCGGTGCGGTTCACGAGACCGAGGCCGAGTGTCGCGAGGAACATCACGATAATCACGGGCGCGGAGATGATGACCGTCGTCTTGAGCATCCCATCCAAGGCGCCGAGGATTTGGGCGGGGGTGTCCGGCGAGAAGGAAAACCCTTCGGCGAAGACCGGCCAGACCGCGTAACTCTTGTAGAGCGCTCCGAGGAAGAGGAAAAACGCGCCGCCGACAAAGAAGATCGTCGAGACGAGTTGCGTGAAGAAGATACCGGTTGTCGAGACTTGCGCGCCGCTGAGCGGGGAGTAGACTTCGCCCATCGTCGCACCGCGCTGGTTGTCGATGAAGTTACCGACATTCTCCGCGATCCAGAACGGAATCGCCGCGAAGAAACCGATCAGGAAACCGATCAACGCCTCTTTGAGGGCGAGCATGCCGAACATCCACACGTTCGGTTCCCCCGGCGGCATACCGGCGTGGATGAACGGGATCACCAGAACGGCGAAACCGAGCGTCGCCGCCCGCCGCGCCACGCCCGGAATCATCGAATCCGTCAGCGCCGGGCAGATCGCAAACGCCCCCCCGATTCTCGCCATCGAGAGAACCGCCGCCAGGATCCATCTGTGGAATTCGATGTAGGGCATGAGGGGTTAGGTGGTTAGGTGGTTGGGTGGTGGGGACGGGAAGTTGTCTGTAACGTCTTTGATCAGGGATGTATCAACCATATTCAACCTCGTCATTTTATGCGTTGTTGCTGCGAAGATATTGCGTCAAAGATGTCAACATCTTGCCGACGCTGACAACACCGTCGAATACGTCTTGAAACTCTGTTTGCGTAATGTAGCCAAAATCGAGGGCGATATAGAGTTGTGCTCGGACTTCTCCGGCAGAACCGTTTGCAATATCAAGGAAATGCATAAACTGATTGTTCGAACGTCTTTCAGAACCCTCGGCGATATTGGATACAATCGAAATCGCCGATCGACAGATTTGATCTCGAAAGCCGAAATCTTTTGCAAACGCATCTTTACGCGCAAGAGCATACACCTTGCCCGTCAATTGCCTTGCAAGCTTCCAGACTTCCAAATCTTCGAAATTGTCAATCGTCGCCATTTCGTTCGACCACCCAACTACCTAACCACGCTAACCACCACACTATCTTAGCAACGCGAAATGCGAGAAGATGTCCTGTGTGTAAAGGAGGAGGGAGGAACCGAGCCAGGAGGCGCAGGCGAGGAGGGTGAGGGAGATCGCGATCAGCTTCACCGCGAAACCGAGCGTCTGCTCCTGGATTTGCGTGAGCGCCTGAAGAAGCGAGACGAGGATACCGATGACCGTGGCCACGATGATCGGGATCAGCGAAAGCCTCAAGACGAGAATGAGGCACATCTTCGCATAGTCGAGGATTTGCGCGTGGCTCATAAGATATACCCCCTGATAAGCCCCTGGATAAGCAGTGTCCAGCCGTTTACCATGACGAACAGGAGCAGTTTGAACGGAAGTGAGATCGTCACCGGCGAAACCATCATCATGCCCATCGCGAGCAGGATGTTGGAGACGATGATATCGATCGCGATGAAGGGCAGGTAAACGAGAAATCCGATCTGGAAGGCCTTGGTGAGTTCGGAAACGCAGAAGGACGGGAGCAGGATGTAGAAACTCTCGGGATCGACCACCGCCGGTTCGTCATCCTTGCCCCAAAGCGTCTCCGCCGTGCTGATGAAGAAGGCGCGTTCCCGCGGCGCGGTGTGGGAGGAGAGGAACCTTCTGAAGGGTTCCGCGGCTTTCGCCACGGCGGCCGTGTTCATCGACAGGGCATTCAGCGGCTGGTTGGCCGTGGCGGCCGGTGGGTTGGCGGCTGGCGTTCCGGCCTGGCTGGCGGTCTGTGCGGCCAACTCCTCCCGGGCGATCGTCCATGATTCGCTCGCGATGGGTGCCATGATGTAGAAGGTGAGGATCATGGCGAGCGCGTTGATGACCATGTTGGGCGGGATCGACTGGATGCCGAGCGCGTTTCGGATAAGGGACATCACCACAACGATCTTCAGGTAACTGGTGGCGATCATCGCGACAAACGGAAGCAGCGATAATCCGACAAAAAGGACAATCAGCGTGAATGGATCCGATTGAAACATGGGAACTCCTTCCGGCGGTTATGGGTTGCCGCCGCTGGCGAGCGAATCGATAATCATCGCGTTTTGGCTACCGAGACGGTCGAGCCGCCCTGTGGCGATCACTTGGTTGGCGCGCAAGAGGGTAAGGGCGACATTCGGTTGCGGTTTCCCGAATAGGACGAATTCGTCAGATTCAGCCCATTCAGCGGTGTCGGCCGCCAGATCGGCCAACGCGCCGAAAGAAACCGTACCCGGTTCCTCCCGCACGATCCGGATGGGGGCGGTGTCCGCGTTGTTCCACGGGGTGACGCCCGTCGCGGCTGTGGCCGCGAAATGGCCATCCACGATCACTTTCACCGGCCACTCCTCTGACTCGCTTTCGAGTTCCGGCAAAAGCAGCGCGTCACCCGGCGCGAGGGTGGTGAGTTCGGCGGCGGGAATCGTAAATGCCGCGTATTCCACGGTGACGGGTAAACGGCGTTCCCGGATGACGGGATGCGCGGGGTTGATGAACCGGAGGGAACCGAGGGATTCGAGGATCATGGACGAGCGCGTTGCCGTGAACGTGAGCCATTCCGACCCGTCCTCCCCAACAAGCCGGGCCGCGAGGGTCGGACGGGAATCCGGCGTCCGGGCGATCCCCTCCACGCGCAGTTGACGGCGAACCGCGTTTTCGAGTGTCTGGAAGAGAGGTCCGCACTCCTTCTCGATGAGGGCAAGCAGAATGGGCTCCGGCACCTCATTCCGCGAGGGCCAAAGGGTGTGCAGATCCGGGAAGCGTGGGGTGTCGCACAGACCGATCTGATGGATCTCGTTTTCGAACCGGACAAGGATATCAAGCGTCTCGGCGGGACGGGGGGCGTCAAGACGAAGGGTACAGGGAACATTCCCCAACCGGCAGGGCATCGCGAATGCGGGCGATGAACAGATTTGGTCTTGGGTCGCTTTCGCCCACTCCTGCAAGGTCGCCAGGATGTCAGACGGTTTCATTACGGTTTCCTTTCTTCACAAGAACGGCGATATGGAAAGATTGGATGCGTTCCGCCAGCCGGGCCTCCAGTTGCGGACGGTTCAGCTCAATCAGTTGTGCGATATCCGGTGCGGTTGGGAGGAATGAGACGGTCAGGGTGTCGCCGCTTGCCAGAATCCGGACTTCCGAACCTTCCAATATTTCCGATTTCAGGAAAATCCGGATTTCACCCTCGCCTCGCATCAGCCCCGGCGTGACGAGAATCCGCTCCGAAACGGCTTCGATCGCTTCGACCAACTCCCGCGTGCGGGAGGAGGCGGCTGCCCGTTCGGTCTGGGCGATGGCCTCGCTGGGAAGGGCGGAGGAGACGATTCCGGTTTCCGGAGCGGGTTGGATCGGCAAAGCCTGCGGTTGAAGGATCTTCTCCGGTACAGCCTTGGGGATCCGCTCATCCGGACCGGGAAGATCCCGTTTCTCCGAAACGGTAGCCCGTTCCGCCTGCGCCGTCCGGAGCGGTCTGTCCGACTGATTCGTCACCGATTTTGTCTCGGTATACTGTGTGAACGGAACGGCTGCCGCGGGCGAAGACTTGCCAATCCCTTCCCGGTCGGTCACCCTCGATATCTCCCCGTCAGAGACGGAGGGGGAGGCGAGAACCGGGTTTCGCGCATGAACCATCCGGTCAGTCGGAATATCCAGAGACTCTTCCTCCTGAACGCCCGCATCCGGTTTCGTGGGAAGAACAGGCATTTCCATCGTCTGAACCGGTTGTGTCTCGCGCGGTCCATCTTGAGTCGGGATGGTTTCAGGCACTTGCCTATTCGCAGGTTCGATAACCTGTTTGATGGTTGAAGTTGACACACGCTCCATGTTGACCGTTCCGGTTGCCGTGTCTGCCGTCGGTGGAGGGATCGCATTCCCCTCTGTCGGTGTTTGGACGGGTACGGCGGGTTGCGCCGAGACCGGCGTGTCCGCCACGACCGCGATGGTCTGCTGTTTGGGAACAGCTGGGACTACGGTCGGTGTTTGGACGGGTACGGCGGGTTGCGCCGGGACCGGCGTGTCCGCCACGACCGCGATGGTCTGCTGTTTGGAAGCCGCAGGGACCACGGTCGGCGTTTGAACGGGTGCGGCGGGCTG
>DBXN01000117.1:88496-88891 GCA_002309585.1 Verrucomicrobia bacterium UBA1211 | reverse complement strand
CGACCCTCTCGGCGAAGCTTCCCGCACAGCATGCGAATGACGCGACCGACTGGACCGGCCAGCAGAAACGGCTTCACCAGACCCGCGCCATCGTCAACGCCGTCAAGGCGCTGACGGGGCCCGATTCCGTCTCCTGCAACCACGCCCTCAAGCAACTGGAACGGCTGGCGGCAGGGAATGCGCTGAAGGATCCCGAAGGACTTGTCGCCCGTTTCCGGCTCTCCCTGAAGGCGTTCCAATCGGCATCGGCCGCCACCGCCCCCTATTCCACCCGTTACCCGAACGAAAAGTCGGTTGATTACCTCTGCTCGGTCGCGCAGGGGATTCTCGACACCGCGTCCGAACTCCGTGACGCCCTGCTCTACCTGAAAAAACGGCAGGAGGCGGCCGGCATT
>DBXN01000117.1:88119-88469 GCA_002309585.1 Verrucomicrobia bacterium UBA1211 | reverse complement strand
ATCCCGGTCGGCGACCTCCTCGACACGTTCGACCAGGCCTACTATCGGCGGATGCTTGAGGAGATTCTGGAGAAGGCACCGGATCTCACCCATTTCTCCGGCATGACGCAGAACGAGCGGATCAGGAAATTCTGCGAGCTGGACGACCGCTATATCACGCTCTCCCAAAAGGCCGTTTTCGCCAAACTCGCGGAGCGCCTGCCCCGCCGCCGGTCGGGTCCGTGTCCCGAAGGTACAGAGTTAGGGACGCTCAAACGCGAATGCGAAAAGAAGACCCGGCAGAAGCCGGTCAGAAAACTGCTGGAACAGATTCCGACGTTGTTGCAGACCCTGAAGCCCTGCTTCCTGAT
>DBXN01000117.1:87457-88108 GCA_002309585.1 Verrucomicrobia bacterium UBA1211 | reverse complement strand
CAATACCTGCCGACCGACCACACCTCGTTCGATCTGGTCGTATTCGATGAAGCCTCCCAAATCCCGGTCTGGGATGCGATCGGCGTAATCGCCCGCGCCAAACAGCTGGTGGTGGTCGGCGATCCCAAGCAGATGCCNNCCCACCAACTTCTTCCAGAAGGGTGAATCTGACGATCCGGACAGTGATGCGGAGGATTTGCAGGAAGACCTCGAAAGCATCCTGGACGAGTGTATCGCCGCCGGGGTCCACTCCTCCTACCTGAACTGGCACTACCGGAGCCGCCATGAGTCGCTGATCGCGTTCAGCAATCGCCACTACTACGGCAACCGGCTCTTTACCTTCCCCTCCGCCCGCAATGACGACACGCTGGGCGTCAAGTTCCACTTCGTCGAGAACGGCGTTTATGACCGGCGATCCTCCCGGACCAACCGGAAGGAGGCGGAGGCGCTGGTTGACCATCTGTTTGAGCGGTTGGCGGATCCGGCCCTTCAGAAGAAGAGTGTCGGAATCGTGACCTTCAGCATGGCCCAGCAGGATCTGATCGAGGACATCGTGGAACTCCGCCGCGCCGAGAACCCGCAATACGAGGCCTTCTTCAGTGACCAGACGGATGAACCGTTCTTTGTCAAGAACCTGGAGAATGTCCAAGG
>DBXN01000117.1:44896-87399 GCA_002309585.1 Verrucomicrobia bacterium UBA1211 | reverse complement strand
GGCGGCGAACGCCGCCTCAACGTCGCCATCACGCGCGCAAAAGAGCAGATTATCGTCTTCTCCTCCATCCACGCCCACCAGATCGACCTCGGACGCACCCAGGCTCAGGGCGCGATGCATCTGAAGGCGTTCATCGACTTCGCCGAAAAGGGCGTACAGACGGCACTGGGCGGTGAATCCTCCGCCGCGAAAGGGGCGGTTGAGGGGGTCGCGGAGGTCATCGACACCTTCCTCAAGGAAAAGGGTTACCGTACGGAACGGAATGTCGGCTGTTCCGGCTACCGGATCGACATCGCCGTGGTCGATCCCGACCGTCCCGACACCTATCTGCTCGGGATCGAGTGCGACGGCGCCTCCTACGCCAACCAAAAGACCACGCGGGACCGTGAGCATATCCGCTCCTCGGTCCTCCATTCGCTCGGCTGGCACACCTATCGCGCGTGGAGCATGGAATGGGGCTACAACCGCGACCGCGCGGAAAGCAACCTTCTGAACGCGCTGGAGATGGCGAAGAAGGGCGTCTCCCCGAAACCGGAGACCAAACCGGAAGAACCTGAGCTGGAACCCGCGCAGGCCGTCCAGCCGGACGACTCCCCCGTCCATCCGGTTTACGCCTGCTGGAAAGGAAAAGTCAGCAAACCGCAATCCGCCTTCTATGAGCCGGGAACCCTTCCCCTGCTTCAGAAACAGATTGGGCAGATTCTTGAGAAAGAAGCGCCGATCCAGGAGGACCTGCTCCGCCGCAGGTTGGTCAGGGCGTGGGGATTCAACCGTCCCGGCTCGCAGATCCAATCGATCATCGACATCCTTCTCGCGCAAAACTACACCACCACCCGCGACGGTGAGCAACGGATCTTCTGGGCGGAAGGGCAGGACCCCGCCTCTTATACGGGCTACCGCAGGCAGGGCGAGGATGATGCACGCCGCGCAATCGACGAGATTCCCTGGCGGGAACTCGCCAACGCCATGCGTGAGGTACTGGAGGATTTCCAAGCCTGCGAGACGGAAACTCTCTACCGTGAGACGGTCCGGATCTTCGGATTCAGCGGCCTGACCGCCAAAATGCGGGACGTTCTGGACCATGCCCGTTCAGGGAACTGAAACCGTTGTTTTTGTCTTGCCCCTCCCCCTGCCTCTCACTATACTATCATGGCATTCTTTTCGGAAGGGGAAGACCCGTGATGTGCGGTCTGACCGTCCGATGCAACTTGGGAGTGTGCAATGATCGTCACCACAAAAGAACTCTTCAAACTGGCTTATGGCAAATACGCCATCGGCGCGTACAACATCAACAATCTGGAGCAGACGATGGGTCTGTTCGAAGGTAACGTCCGGAGTAAGGCTCCGTTCATCGTGCAGCTCTCCAAGGGCGCGCGGTCCTACACCCACAAGAAGATGCTCGAAGCCATGATGAAGACGGCCGACGAGATCTTCCCTGACGCGATTTTCGCGGTGCATCTGGACCACGGCGACGAGGCGACCTGCATGGATTGCATCGACTCGGGCGTCTACTCCTCCGTCATGATCGACGCCTCCGCGTATCCGTATGAGCAGAATGTTGAGATCACGAAGCGCGTGGTCGATTACGCCCACTCCAAGGGCATCGTGGTTGAGGCCGAACTTGGCCAGCTCAAGGGCATCGAAGAGGATGTCTCCGCCGCCGAGCACGTCTACACGAAACCGGAAGAGGTCGAGGATTTCGTCGGCAAGACCGGGTGCGACTCCCTGGCCTGCGCGATCGGTACCTCCCACGGCGCCTTCAAGTTCTCCGGCGACCAAAAACTCCGCTATGACATCCTCGAAGAGGTCCAGCGCCGTCTGCCCGGCTTCCCGCTGGTGATGCACGGTTCCTCCTCGGTTCCTCCGGGAGAGGTCGCCCGTATCAACGCCGCCGGCGGCGAGATCAAGGGCGCGAAGGGCGTCGACGCCACCCAGTTCCTCGGCGCGGCGAAGCGCGGCGTCACGAAGATCAACATCGATACCGACGGCCGCCTGGTTTGGTGCCGCGTCCACCGCGAGCTCTTCCGGGATAAGCCCGCCGAGTTCGATCTGCGCAAGCCCGGTAAGATCTTCATGAAAGAGTACGCCGACTTCATCTATGAGAAAAACTGCCTGCTCGGTTCCGCCTATCAGGCCGACGCCGTCCGCGAGGCGCTGACGAAGTAAGCGATTCTGAATCCTGAACGAAACCCGCGTCCCGTCCTAGCGGCGGCGCGGGTTTTGTTTTAGGGTAGGCCTGCGAATCCGTCAGACGGAGATTCATCCATTCGCGAAAGCGGCCAGAAGCGGGTGGCCGGGAGGATAGGCCGCGGTGGAGAGAAAGCGGTGGCGGGCGATCCCGACAGGAGCGGATTGACTGGCGAGTCCCTTTTCGGACAGCACCGCTTCGACCCTTCGCGCGATGGCCTCGGCCGGATCGTAGAGCGTCACATCCGGACCGGCGACTGCCCGGATAACCTCGCGGAGAAAGGGGAAATGGGTACATCCGAGAACAAGGCCGTCCACCCCGGCCTCCAGCAGCGGCGCGATCTCACGCCGCACCAACGCCACCGTCGCATCCGTCACCGCCGTCTCGCCGCGTTCAACCGCTTCAACCCATCCCTCGACCCGCCGCACGAGAATCCGCGTGTTTCCCGCAAAGCGGCTTGACGTCTCGCGATAGAGCCGTCCCTGGACGGTACCGGGGGTTGCAAGCACCCCGATCGTGTGGCACTTCGAGGCGAGCGCGGCGGGCTTCACCGCCGGCTCCATCCCGATGAACGGAATGGGATACGCGGTACGCAGGGTATCGATCGCGGCGGCCGTCGCCGTATTGCAGGCCACGACAATCAACTTGCACCCCTCCCCCAACAGACGCTCCGTATTCGTCCGGCTGTAGGCGATGATCCGATCCGGCGGCTTCGGCCCGTATGGGCAGTGCGCGTTATCGGCCAGATAGACCGTCCGTTCCATCGGCAACCGCTCCGCCACCTCGCGCCAGACCGAAAGCCCGCCCAAGCCGGAATCAAAAAAACCGATCGCTCCCTCCGTCCGCATATTCCTCACTGTCGTCATGCCAAACCCCATCGAACGGCCCCGTCAACAGAAAGGCCGTTCTCCCATATCCGGCAACAGTTTACCCCTTCGCTCCCCCAGCCGTCAACCCATCCCCTAAACGCTTGAGCGTTGAGCCCCTTCCCTCTCGTCACTTGTCACTCCTGTTCCCTATTCCTCTTTTCGTGATTTTCGTGTTCGCGCGTCAGCGCCATGCTTTCACCATTGAACTTACGGTGACTTCCACAGAATTCTTTGAAGACCCACATTTTCATAATGCCATAATGCCACATTGCCATAATCACCCGTCCCTCATTCTTCACTCTTCATTCTTCATTCTCACACTCGTCACTCTTTCTTCCTCTTCCATCCCGAACCCGGTTTTGCTATATTACTGTGTGGAGGGCAAATCATGACAACACGTTTTCATGCCGTTCTGACGGCGGCAGGCATTTTCATCGCGGGCATCGCAAACGCCGATCCGATCCGTTGGGAATCGGCCGAAACCGTCCGCGATGGGGTCAAACTGGCCAAATTCGAAAGGACCGAACCGCAGTTGATGAAAATCGCCGCGATGCGAATCGACCTGACGCTGAAAGGCCTCTCGTTCACCGGAACCCCGCGTGATCCGGACTGGGGCAAACCGATGCCTGACTGCACAAACCGGATCATCCGTACCCTCCGTGTCTCGACGGCGGAGTTCATCCGGAACGCCCGCACGCCGAAGGAGGCGGGCGGCAGAGGACTCGATATGATCGTGGCGGCCAACTCCGCGCCGTGGAGCCCGTGGACCACACCCTTCACCCATAAGTATGGTGACCCGAGTGGGCTGAACATCTCCGACGGCATTGTCATCTCTGACCACCACCTCAAAGCGGGAGCGATCTTCGTCATTTGGAAAAACGGCACAATCGACATCGTCTCCGCCATTCCCGAGGCGCGCTACCCTGAGGTTCTGCTCGCGCATTCCGGTTTCGATATCCTCTTGAAAAATGGCAAGGAGGTCTTCGGCAAACGTGGCGGGGACCTCCATCCCCGGATCGCCTACGGACTCTCCGCCGACCGCCATTACCTCTACCTCATCACTGTTGACGGCCGTCAGCCGGAACGCAGCCTCGGTGCCTCCTACGCCGATCTGGCCGCCCTGATGCGCGATGCCGGCGCCGTCGATGCCATCAACATGGACGGCGGCGGTTCCACCACGTTGATCTATTGGGATGAGGAGGAGGACGAACCCGTCATCTGCAACTATCCCGTCAAGGGCGGCGCCATCCGGCGCAACGGCATGAACATGGGGATTTATGTGAAGCGGGATTAGAAAGTCAGGTTTTCGGGGGCAGTTGCCGGAAGGCTGATGTCTGAAATTCGAAGTCGTGTGGTTGAACGATACGTTATCAGGAGAGACAATTGCAAAACCTACCGTTATCGATGGGGCAAGGCCTCTTCGGCCCTGCCGCAAGGGCGAGGGCGCCCTTGCCACACCACGTTTTGCAACTGTCTCAGGAAAGTGAAGGGAATCGGATGATGCGTTTTGCGGGAGTGTTGTCGGCGGTGGCGTTTTTCGCCTTAGGGGTATGCGCGGATGAAGACTGGTCACGGATCTATCTCGGAACACGGCCGACGGTCACGCCTGACGGGCAGCGTTTCTTCTTTGAGTGGAACGACCGGATCTGGTCTGCCGCCACAACCGGCGGGGTTGCCCGATCCGTCTCGTCGTCGCGATGCAGGGATGTTCGGCCGTGTCTGTCGCGGGACGGCAAGCAACTGGTTTTCGCCAGCGACAGGGACGGCGGATTCAAGGTCTTCACCTGTCCGGTGGAAGGCGGCAAAGTGCGGCAGGTGACCTTCCATTCGGAAAACACCTACCCCTGCGGGATCACACCGGACGGTTCCAGCGTGGTCTGCATCGCGAACCGCGACAATGCCAGTTCCAAATCCTCGTACCGGATCATCTTCGCCCCGTTGCATCAGCGGGGACCGGAGACGATGCCGTTCGATCTGGAAGCTGACGATCCTGCTGTCTCGCCGGACGGCTCCACCATGCTTTTCACTTACAACGGCAACGGGCTGGCGAACCGCAAGCGTTTCGCGTCCCACAAATATGCCATCAAGACCTCTGAAATCTGGAGCTACCGCTTTGCCGACCGCTCGATGGCGTGCCTGATCAAACGCGACGAAAGCGTCAGCCATCCGGTCTGGGCGCCGGACGGCAAGAGCGTCATCTACATCGCGATGGAGAAGGGCATCCGCAATATCCGCCGCCGCTTCCTCGACGGCAAAGACATCGGTCTGACGGCCTTTTCCAACGATCATGTGCTGACCGCCAGCATCTCTCAGGACGGCGGGCTCCTGTTGTTCCGACAGGGGTTCGACTTCTGGCGGCTCGATCTCGCCAAGGAAGGCGCCCAACCCGAGAAGATCATCCTGCATCCGGAAAGCGGATACGAAGCGCGGCCGGAAACCAGCCGGCGGATGTTTGAAAAGGTGACCAATCTCGACTCCACGGGCGACTTCGATTTCTGCGACAACGGCATGCAGGTGGCCTTCACCGCCGGAGGCGGGTTGTGGGTCATGGATACCGAAATCCGGTCGCCGCAACGGGTGGACGGCGGCGGAACCCTTTTTATCCGTGAATGCGCCTTCACCCCCGACGGATCGGCGCTTTACTATCTGGCCGATTGCGGGGACGGTTCGGAGATCCGTGTGGCGCGCCGCAAAGACGCTTCCCGCGGCTGGTGGGACAACAACGCCTTTGAGACCAAGACCGTCCTTTCCGACGCAAGCCGCCGTATGGGCTTTACGCTGTCACCGGACGGCAAGCGCATGGCGTGGAAAGACCCGTCGGGACAGATCCATTTCGCGGGTATCGACGGCGTGCACCTCTCCATCACGCAACCCTGCGCCGGATCGGGCGACTACTGCTGGAGTCCGGACGGCAAGTGGGTGGCGGCGTCAATCGGCGATGTCTACCGTAACCGCGACATCTGGATCGTCTCGGTGGACGGCAGCCGCGAGGCGTACAACCTCTCCCGCAATTTCAAGTGGGACGGTTCGCCGATCTGGAGTCCGGATGGTAAGATCATCGCGTTTTGCGGCGAACGTGCCGACGCCTCCGATGAAACGCTGCTCTGCTATGTCTACCTGAACCGCCAGGATGAGGAACACGATCTGAACGACGCCAAGATCGAAAAGGCGGTCAAAAAGATCACAGACAACGTCAACGCGGATAAGAGCAAAGACAAAGCCAAGGAGAAGAAAAAGGAGCCGGAGAAGAAGGAAGACAAAACGGAGGTGAAAATCGACTTCGACGGTTTGTGCGACCGGATCCGTACCGTGAAAGGCGTGAAGGTCACCTCGCCGATCTTCTCCCACGATTCCCGCACCATCGCCTTCACGTCCGGAACCGTTGTCCAGAAAATCACGGTACCGAACCAGTTGACCCCGGAGAAATTCCTGTCCAAAACCGGCATCCCGCGCAAATGGGTCGCCAAGGACAACCGGCTGCTCCGTCTGGTCAACGGCCACCCCGCGCATGGCGACACCGAGTTCGCGTTCAAGACGTATCTGACCTTCAACCTCGCCGATTACCAGGAACTGGGTTTCCGGACCGCCTGGGGACGGATGCGCGACGGATTCTATGATCCCAACTTCCACGGCGCGGACTGGATGGCCATACGCGAGAAATATCTTCCAGCCGCCCGTAACGCAACCACCTACGGCGTCTTCGCGCGGGTCATCAACATGATGCTGGGCGAACTGGACGCCTCGCATCTGGCCTTCCGGTCCAGTCCGGAAGCGGAACGCCGCTGGGTCCAGAAAACCAGCGATACGGAATGGACGAATATCACCGCGCACCTTGGGTTGCGTTTCGATACCGCGTGGCGCGGCGAGGGGTGGAAGATCAGCCAGATCATCAAAGGCGGACCGGCGGAGGAGGCCAGTTACGATTTCGCGGTCGGAGACGTGATCACCGAGATCGACGGCACGCCCGTCAAACCCGGCGATGACCCCTGTCTGACCCTCAACGGACCGGCGAACCGGGAGGTGATGGTGACGGTCTGCAAGAACGGCGATATGAAAACCGCGGCCCGGACAAGGATTAAATCCACCTCCTACACCAAGATCCGCAAGCTGGTCGGCGACATGAAACTCAAGGGCAACCGGGATTACGTGCATAACAAGAGCGGAGGCGCGTTGGGATATCTCCATATCGACGCGATGGACATGCCCAGTTTCTACCTGTTCCAGCAGGAGGTTTTTTCCGAGGGATACGGGCGCAAGGGTTTGATCATTGACGTACGCGGAAACGAGGGCGGCAACACCGCCGATAAGATTCTGGCCATCATCTGCGGCATCTATGAGACCCATTTCTACACCCGGGGGTTAGGTCCCGGCTATTACATGTACCGCTGGGAAAAGCCAGTCTGGAACAAGCCGATTCTGGTCATGTGCGACGAACGTTCCGCATCCAATGCGGAAATCTTCACCCATGCGGTCAAATCCCTCAAACGTGGCCGGGTGGTCGGACGCACCACCGGCGGCAACGTGATCAGCACCTTCGGATATGACCTGCTCGACCTCGGATTCCTGCGCGAACCCCACATCGGTTGTTTCACCCCCGACGGCATCGACATGGAGTTCAACGGCGCGGTGCCGGACATCGAGGTCATCAACACCCCGACCGATCTGGTATGCGGCAAGGACGCGCAGCTGGACACGGCGATCCGCGCCCTCCAGGAGGATGTCGAGGCGGACGAGAAAAATGCCCCGAAGATTCACTACCAGTACGCGAAGTAAAAGGTTGAGCGTTGAGGGTTGAGCGTTGAGCGTCCACTGCACACTGCTCACTGCACACTTCCTCTTCATTCTTCACTCTTCATTCTTCATTTTTCTCTCGCAGCGGTTGGGTGATTAGGTGGTCCGCCTCCGCTAATGCTATCACCTTCGCCAAGGATTCGATGTTCAGGACTGAGGACAAGTAGTTGGTTTGGCTCTTTCCATTGCGCCTCCGGAATTAGCACCTAACTTCCAAAAATGAAATTAGATGCCAATTATTCAACACCCATATTTTAGCACCTAACTGACAATAAATTGAGTTAGGTGCTAATTTTTAGTGACGACTAACGTCAAAAACGCTAATATAACAATGATTTTAAACAAACGGAGGTAATCATGTTTTTCGGGCGACAAGAACAGTTAAACGAAATGGCACTGCTTTGGAACAAAGGGACTTCTTCTCTCGTGACTTGCCGTGGCCGCCGCCGCATAGGTAAAAGCACATTGATAAGGCAGTTTGCCCAACTGTCAAATGCGCGGTTCATCAAGATTGAAGGACTTAAGCCCAGAAGAGACTATGGAAATGGCGATGAGTTACGCACGTTTGCCTCGCAGCTGGCAGCCCAGACAGGAAGCGAGCGGACTCCGCCCGAAGACTGGTTAAGCGCATTCATCAGGCTCGCAAAAGAAATCCGCCCCGGTGAAAAGACAGTCATCCTTCTGGACGAGATCTCATGGCTGGGTCACTACGACACAACCTTTGCCGATACGATTAAAATCGCATGGGATAATTACTGGAAGGTTCATGACAGGCTTGTGGTGGTGCTTTGCGGAAGCGTTTCGAGTTGGATACGCGAGAACATCATCGACAATGGAGAGTTTGTGGGGCGCCGTTCACTGGACATCGTCGTTAATGAACTTCCGCTTTCGGACTGTGTCCGTTTCTGGGGAACCAATGTTGAACGAATATCGCCAACCGAAATTCTTGATGTCCTTTCCGTCACCGGAGGGGTACCTCGATATTTGGAGGAGATTGTTCCCGGACTATCCGCAGCGGAGAACATCCGTCGTCTCTGCTTTAGCCCCAAAGGTGTTCTGCGTGAGGACTTTGATGACATGTTCACCGATGTCATAACAAACCAGCCGCGTTTTACCTGCGATGTTCTGAGGACACTCGTCGGTGGAAAACTCAACGCCACGGAAATCGCGGCGATGTTGAAAATTGAGAAAGGCGGACGGCTTACCGAAGCATTGAAGCGTCTCGAAGAGTCGGGGTTTATCGCCTGTGACAGAGCGCGCAACCCCGAAACGGGTGAACTGATCCGCGAGAAGTCGTATCGTCTGAAAGACAACTATTCCCGCTTTTATCTGAAGTATGTGGAACCTTCGAAGGACGTTATCGATGGAGGGGCCTACGACTTCGGCTCTCTTGAGCGGCTGGACGGATGGGATTCCATGATGGGACTCGCATTTGAAAACCTGGTCATCAATAATTTCCGGAAGTTGATTCCGCTGCTGCATCTTTCGGGTGCGCTGATCACGTCCGCCGCTCCATTCCGAAGGGTTGGAAAGAAAGGCGAAGGCGTACAGATCGATCTTCTGCTTCAGGCAAAAAGGTTCGTTTACCTCATTGAGATAAAGCGCCGCCGGGAAATCGGCCGCGAAGTCATGGATGAGGTGGATGAGAAGCGTCGACGACTCACCCTCCCGCGAGAATTGACAGTTCGAACCGCACTCGTATACGATGGGCATCTCGCGCCATCAGTCGAAGCCGAGGGCTATTTCGACGCTATAGTCGAATCGAGGTCTTTACTTCTATCATAATCCAAATGCCCGAATGGTGCGGCGGTTAGGTAGTTAGGTGGTGCGGTGGTTAGTAATGAGTGAGCGGGAGGGACGCGCCCCGTCGCGTCCGCAAAAAAGGCTTGGCTGTCTCCATACCTCTGCGTTCCTTGCGCCCCCAAAAACGGATTTGTTCGCGACTGACGCCGCCCATGGGAATGTGGCAGGGTAGCCGACTTATCCGGATTCGGGCCACCTTGCGGTTCACTGCGGACTGATGGTGCGGTGGTTAGGTGATAGAACGCGCTTCCAGCGCGTTTTTGCTAAGCCGAGGCGGTCTTGCCGCATCTACCGATGACCGTTGAGAGCATTATTCTCTCTTCATTCTTCATTTTCGTCACCCGTCACTCGTCACTCCCATACTTCAATCCTCAACGTTCGTTCGTGTATCATCAGCGGCCTTAAGGACAATCAGTACACCCCGCTTATCCACGATCAAACGTGCAGAAGGGCATTGATCCATCATTTCCAGCAAAATGTCGTAAAGGGATTGCCCCTTGTCAGTGACCGTCACCTTTGGAATAACGGCAGAAGATTCGGCGTAAAAATCAACATGTGCAACCTTCTGGCATCCGTTCAACATATCCGAAACATGATCCAACGGGATTCGATCCATCGCGACGGAACATCGTGTCGTCTTCAACGTCCGGATCATTTCCAACTCGCCGGATGCCGGACGTGAGCAGAGATGCCATTCCCGTTTCTCATGCGACAGGGGATCACGAAGAACCCAATGGGAATCCCTCCAGAAATATCCGTCTGAATCCCCGATCATATCCGGCACCGTATAAAAGGCACTGGCAATATTGCCGGCCCGCAAAAAGACACCATCCTCGGTCATCTGAATCTTGAGATACGGGATTTGGCGAGTCACATCATCCAAGATCTCATACAGACTCTTATTTTGGGCGACAAAAGAGACACCCGGCCTTTCACGATACCCCCTGATCTTCCGTCCGTGATAGCTGAACGGATCGTCCGAATCGTCCGGACGGACTTCATATACTATAGCGGACGCATACCATGACTCATGGAAAACCAGACGAATCGGAACCCGATCGCATCCTGTCTGAACCGTGTTCAGAACCTCCACGACTTTTTCGATATCCGTTCTACGGAAAGAGACCGAAACGCGTATTGCCTTAAGTTTCCGCATGACAGAGACTTCCGCCTTCGTAGGAACCGTGATCGCATATCCCCATCCCTTTTCACGGTAATCTTCCGGCCGGAAGGGACCATAGACAAAATCCTCACAATTCCGCGTGTAGAACGGATCCGGAAGTGTCTTGCCGACACAACCCGAACAGATAAGAAGAACAAAAAACGTTCGCAATGGATTCGATTCAATCATCATAATCACCCCACGGCATCCAACAGGGCCCTATGTTTGAGATTTTGAGTTCAAGCGTGTTTTCATCCAACTGTCTGATAAAAAAATGACGCTGCCATGTACGCCGTAATTCCTCAAAGACATGGAACACGCTCTCGTTTTGGCAATCTATCCCTGAAACCCGAACTAAGTCATCTTCGCGTCCATACCAAACATGAGGGAAAACGAATCGTATCCGGAATGCGTTTTCGGGATCCGCCTCCATGATCTTCCGGTTCATCAATGCGACAAAGTCCTCAATGGAGAGCTTGTCCGCCTGAATCGAGATGCGTATCTGTCTCATCTTCGCATAGATCGCCGCCTCCTCTTCCGAAAGCGTCACGGCGTAATAATGGGAACCTTCCGGGATCGGGACAGGGTCCCGCCCATCATCACGCATCGCGCTCGGTATCGGTCCGTAACACAAACAGGAATGAGCATCATACAACCACAGATCCCGGGGGGCGAAACACCCGGCTGTCACCAAAAGAAGAATGGACAGAAAAAAGAGACGTAGACATCTAACATTTGACATTCGGCCTCCTAACTTTGTCCCTATTTATAGCACAACATTCTCCGCAATGCAATCGCCGTTCGGTTAAATGTTGGATGGCGCAACGGTGTGGTGGTTAGGTGGTGCGGTGGTTTGGACATGAGACGTTAGACATGAGACGTGACACCTTCGAACGCCACTTCCCGTTCCCCGTTCCCTATAACCTTTTAATCTTTTAACCTTATTATCTACTCGTGTCGGAGGGCGTCGATGGGGTCGAGTTCGGCGGCGCGGAGCGCGGGATAGAGGCCGAAGACGATGCCGATCGCGACGCTGATGCCGAACGCGAGAACCAGGCTGTAGGGCTGGACAACGGTGGGCATCGCGGTGAAGGCTGTGATCAGGAGCGGAATAAGCACACCCAGCAACAGACCGATCAACCCGCCGCCGATCGACAGCACGCAGGTGTTGATCAGGAACTGGATGACGATCAGGCTTTTGCGGGCGCCGATCGCGCGGCGGATTCCGATCTCCTTCGTCCGTTCCGTCACCGATGCCAGCATGATGTTCATGATGCCGATACCGCCCACCAGCAGTGAGATGCCGGCGATCGCGCCGAGAACCACATTATAGGTCCGCTTGGTCCGCTCCGCCTCCCGCAACAAGGTCAAAGGAACATCGATCTTGAAATCCCGCTTTTTATGGAACCGCGTCAAAACCGCCTCAATCGCCTTGGCACCGGCCTCGACCACCGAAACCCCTTTCATGCGGACGATGATCTGGCTCAACTCGACCTTCTCCCCTTCCATTCCGCCGGAGGAGTAGCGGATGTTGGCCTCGCCAAAGAGACGCGTCCCGGTCGTGAGGGGAATATAGGCGTCGGCCTCGCTGTCGGGTGCCCGCACCGTCCCGCCGCTCTCGTTCTTGACGATGCCGATCACCTCGAAAATCCCGGAGGCGATCCGGATCCGCTGGCCGACCATCCCCTCGGCGGCCAGGAGCCGTCTGACCCCGTGTTCGGTCAAGACACAGACATTGGACCGCATCCGCAAATCATTTTCGGAGAGGACACGGCCATCCATCACCGGGCGTTGGACCACATCGAACCAGGTGGGCTCGGTCTCCACCACCCGCAACTCCAGTTGCCGCTCGCCGACCCGCGCCATCCGGCGGGTCATCCGCGCGGGTACCGTCAACGCCACGCCCGGCACCGTCTCCCGGATACGGTCTTCGTCGAAATAGAGCAATCCGTAAACCGCGAGCTTGCCATGTTGCGCCCCAGAACTCCCCCCCTCCTCGGAGGTCGGCTTGACCGACATCACCATGATGTTCTCGCTGCCCAGCCGTTTGATCGACTCCAACGCCTGTTGGCTGGCGCCTTCGCCGACGGCCAACATGGCGATCACGCTCCCAACGCCGAACACCATGCCGAGCATCGTCAGGAACGAGCGGGTTTTGTGACGCCACACATCGGTCAACCCGAGCTTCACAAACGGCCAGATATATGCGATCGAATGGTGCATCTTCTCCGCCTATCCCCTACTCCTCACAGGACTGCAACTTTCCATCCTTCAACACGATATGGGATTTCGCGAAGGCGGCGATATCGGGCTCGTGCGTCACCACGATCACCGTCTTCCCCTGCTCATACAGCTCCTGAAACAAACCCATGATCTGCACACTCGTCGCGCTGTCGAGATTGCCGGTCGGCTCATCCGCCAGCAGAACCGCCGGATCGTTCGCCAGCGCCCGCGCGACCGCGACACGCTGGCGCTGTCCACCCGAGAGCTCCATCGGCAGATGGCGCAGGCGATGCGACATCCCGACCCGCTCCGCCAGCATCTCCGCCCGCGCGCGCCGCTCATCCGGGGGAATCCCAAGATACATCATCGGCACCTCGATGTTCTCGCAGACGGTCAGCTGGGAGATCAGATGAAAACTTTGGAAAACGAACCCGAGGTTCTTCAGACGATGGTCGCTCAACGCGTTGTCGTTCATCTCCGCGACATTCTCGCCGTTCAGCCAGTAAGCGCCGTGGGTGGGCCGGTCGAGGCATCCCAGAATGTTGAGCATCGTGCTTTTGCCCGATCCGCTGGGTCCCATGATCGCCCAATACGAACCCCGCTTGATCGAGAAGGAGACACCATCCAGCGCGCGGACCGTCTCATCGCCCACAACATAGTGGCGCTTCACATCGTCCAACCGAACGACCTCGTCGGGGCGGGGCCGGATTATCACGCTATCCGCCGCGCCATTCACTTCGATTCCGCCCCCGTTGAAAGGTCAACCGGCTTCACCTCTTCCCGCTTCGGCGGGGCCTTCTCCCGTCGGGGGGAATCGGTTTTCGTCTCACCCGCAGAGGCATCGGGCGGGCCGGGCCGATCCGGCCCGGGGCCCTGGCCCGGAGGTCCGCGCCGACCCCGCCGGCCGCCGCCCTTCCGCTCATTCTCGCCCTCTTCGCGCTTCTGCTCCTTGACAGGCGGCGCGAGCATCAGGACATCCCCCTCTTTCACGCCGTCGATCAGATGGATCATCCGGTTGTTGTCCAGACCGACCTTCACGATTCGCGGCACGTACTCCTTACCCTGTTTCACGTAGACGCGCGGAACGCCGTCAACCCGCACCACGCACTGGACAGGGGCGAAGAAGACCGAATCGTAGGCATCCTTCAGCAACTCAACATCGCAACTCATCCCGGGACGGATCATCGCGCTCTTGAAATCGCACTCGATTTCGCACTTGTAGAGTTTCAGATCGGGATTCAACTGCGCGCTTTGGCCATCCGGCAGAAGGCCGATCTTCACCAGTTTACCTTCGAAAACCTCACCGGGGAAGGCATCCACCTTGACCTTCGCCCGCATCCCCGTGGTGAGTTTGTTCAGGCTCGCCTCAGGAATCATCACCTCCACCACCATGCCGGACTCCAGCGGGATGTAGATCAACTCCTGCCGCTCGACCGCCGTCGAACCGACCGCCAACGGCTTAACCCACCACTGACGCCGGGAAATCAGCACCGTGGAGGTGTAAAGGATGATGCCGTTCGTCGGGGCGTAGATTTTGCTCTTCTCGATCTGGAAGTTCAGCTCCGCCAACCGATTGGTCGCACGGTCCCGCTCGCGACGGCGCGCGTTCAATTCCGTCTCGACCTGCCGCAAGGTCGCCTTATTCTGCCAGCGGACCCGGATCAGGGCGCGTTCCGCCTTGCGCAGGGTCGTTTCAAGTTTTGACTCCTCCTGCTGGACCGTATAGTTGGTGAGGACGTTCATCTTCATGATCGCCATCTCCAACGCCAGCTGCTTCTGTTTCAGGGAGAGCTCATCGGCCTGAAGCTCGGTCCGGGTCAGGAAGCCCTCCTCAAAAAGCCGTTTCGACCAGTCCAACTTCTCGACCGCGCGGTTCACCTCCTCATCCGCCAAAGCGATATTCGCCTCATTCTGGCGGACCTCCTGCGGGTAATCGCCCTTCTGGTACTTCTCCTGCGCCATCTTCGCCAGCTGCTGCTCCACCTCGCGGTCCAGCAACAAGCCCTCGCAATCCCCTTCCGTGATCCCCAGCTTCTCCTCGGCGATGATCAGATTCGCCTCGGTGTTGGCGACCGCGATCTCCTGCTCATCCCGTTTCAGGATCAGATCGCTCGAATCGAACTCCAGCAACAGATCGCCGGCCTGAACCTTCGCACCCTCATCGACCACCCAAATGACGGTGTTGTTGCCTTCCAACTCACTCTTGATCACCGCCTTATCACGGCTCTGGATTGATCCGCCCGTCGTCACCGAGATGGTCAGAGCCCCCTTCTCAACCGTATAGGTCGGAACCGTCTCGTCCTCGCCAGACGACCGTTTGGACCGCCACCAAACAAGGGTAAC
This sequence comes from Verrucomicrobia bacterium UBA1211, assembly GCA_002309585.1. GTDB lineage: Bacteria > Verrucomicrobiota > Kiritimatiellia > RFP12 > UBA1067 > UBA1211. The sequence goes on along the minus strand of DBXN01000117.1, from coordinate 72,020 downwards.
GGCCACCAAAAGGACCACCCCCACCGTCACCCAGGTTCTTTTCTTATTCGATCGCTTAACCATGATGCTCTCCGTTGGGCAAAACCCACATGCCGGACTCGCCGATCCGCAAAACGCCCATATCCCGCCGCAACTCCAAATCCGACATCCACCAATTCACCAACGCGGAGCAAAGCGAGTTACGCGCGCTCAGAAGGGCGCTCTCCGCCTCCAAAATGTCACGCATCGAGGAGCGTCCCGACTGAAGGAAGAGGTCGTTACTGGAAACGCGCTGCTTGGCGACCGTCATCGCCCGGACCGCGTTCTCATACGAGGCGCGCGCCGCCTCCAGCCCGCGCATGTCATCACGGATCGTCTGTTTGACCTCATCCTCCTTGGCCTCCAGCGTCCGGCGCGCCTGCTCCAGCGAGATCAGCTGTTTCCGGAAGGCGTTGCGTTCGGCGCGGCGGTTCCACGGGAGATCCATCTGCGCGGTGGCGTCCCAGATCTCATCCCCCCTGAACGAACCTTCACCGGTCTGGCGTTTCCGGTTGAAGGAGGGCCCGCCTTTCAGGGTCAGATCTGGACGGAGCCGGTCGGCGACCACCTTCACGTTCCGCGCGACATCTTCATATTCGCACCGCGTCACAAAGAGATCATGCCGCTCCGTCAACGCGATCCGGCAGGCCTCAAACTCGGAGGGGAACCCTTCCAGTGCGTCCTGCGTCGAGGTCCGGATCTTCTCCATCTTCTTTTCGAGAACCGTCAACTCGCCGTTGTCCAGCTCGATCTTCCCCTCGGGCGGCAGACCGATCTTGACCTTGAAATTGTCCAGGGCGGACTGATAGGATTTGCGGGTCGAGATTACCCCTTCCTCGGCGCCGAGCAGATCGGTATGCGCCTGGTCCATCTGGATCCGGTCCATGCGTCCCGCCTTGAACATCATGTCCGCACGCTTGCTGTTCAGCTCCAGGCGGTGATGGTTCTCCACGGAATTCTTCGCCACCTGCTCGGCTTTCAGCACCGAGAAGTAGCTGTTCGCCACCGAAACCGCGTAGGTCTGCCGGTAATACTCAAACTGGCGGATGGCGTAAACCAGATTCCGCTCCGCCTGGGTCAACGGCTCCATCACCACATCCCTGCCCGCCCCGCGCAGCAGCGGAACTGTCACGGAGAGGTCGCCGGAAAAGGCGGCCGACCGCCAATCCTCACGGAGCAACGTCACCAAATCAGCCGCCAACATGCCGGCGACCTTCGTTCCGTTCTGGAAGGTCTTGTCAAAACCGGCGTTCCCGCGTCCAGTCGCCGTCTTGGTTCCGAAATCACCGTCCAGAATGGAAAGGATCATTCCGCTGAAGGTGGTCTCGAAAGCGTACTGCTGATAATCCAGATCCAATGCGCGGTTGAAGATCGCCTCTTTGTGGTTTTGATACGCGCGATCGTTCCGCGCCGCCAGCGCCAGCGCGTCCTTGAGGGAGAGCCGCAACACACCGTTGGAGGATCCCGCCGCCTCGACATGCGGGATTTTCGGAAAGACCACCCGCTGGTCCCCCCGGGCCGCGGCCAGCATCGCGACGCGCAGGGTCAACGCATCGGCCGGACGATGCACGTCAAAGACGTCATTCGTCACGCCGGTCTGCTCCCGCCAATACGCCGTCGCCAGCCGGGTGGCCGTCTCGTCACTCTCGCGGACCGCGCGTTCAGGCGTCATGCAGGCCATCGGCGCGCAACAGAACGCCGCCCACACGCACACATACCCTATCGAACGGAAAACGGCTTTCAACCGCCCCGTCTGTGTTGCTTGAATTGACACGTTATATCCCCCGATTTAATGTGATTCAGTATACGCCTATCGTCCGCAAAAAACAAGCCGAATCAAGGCGCGTTCCCATCATCATTGCCCGCGTGTGCGCGGGAGGGGATCATTCCATATTCTGCATCTCGCAGAGACGGCGGTAGGCGCCGTTGGCGGCGTAGAGCGCGTCATGCGTACCGCGCTCGATGATGCGTCCCTTCTCCATAACCAGGATCAAGTCGGCGTTGCGGATGGTACTGAGGCGGTGCGCGATGGCAAAGGTGGTGCGATTGGACATCAGGCGGGTGATTGCGTCCTGAACCAACCGTTCCGTAACCGTGTCAAGCGCGCTGGTCGCCTCATCCAGAATCAGAATCGGCGGGTTTTTGAGAATCGCGCGGGCGATGGCGATCCGCTGGCGCTCACCGCCGCTGAGCAGGAATCCCTTCTCACCCACCAAGCGGTCATACCCTTCCGGCTGGGCGATGATGAAATCGTGGGCATTCGCCATCTTGGCCGCCTCGATGATCGCCTCGCGCGTCGCGCCGGGCGTCCCGTAGGCGATGTTCTCCGCGATCGACTCGTTGAACAGCAGCGTCTCCTGCGTCACCACGCCGATCAACTTCCGAAGATCGGCAACCTCAATTTCGCGGATATCCGTTCCGTCAATCGTGACCCGTCCGCCGCACGGATCGTAGAACCGCGCCAGAAGATTGGAGAGGGTGGTCTTTCCCGAACCGGTGCCGCCCACCACCGCGACCACCGACCCGCGCGGGATCTCAAAGGTCGCGTCGTCAATCGTCAGATGATCCTGCGAGCGGTACTTGAAACGGACGTGCTCGAAGCGGATCACCTCGTCAAACCTACTCTTCCGAACAGGCGAGGCGGGCATCGGCAGGCTCATGTCCAGATCGAGCAGCGAATAGATACGCGCCAACGCCGCGCGCCCCCGTTCAATCTGCGCCTGAACTTTCCCCAGCTGTTTCAGCGGCTGGTAGGCAACGATGCAGGGGACAAAGAGCGGGACAATCTCGCTGATCGCCAATTTCCGGATGAAACAGTAAATGACAAAGACGAAAAGCAGGCAGACCCCGGTCGCCTCGACGGAGGGAGTAATCAGCAGTTCCCAGCGCAAGGCGCGCAAGAGGCTCTTCACATAGTGCTCATTCACCCGGCGGTAACGCTCGGATTCATACGCCTCGGTGTGGTAGGCCCGGACCACCCGGATACAGGTCAACGTCTCGTGCATCTTGGAGACGATCACCGAAACCCGCTGCAACGCCTTCCGCGACCACTTCCGAACCTTGACACCGAGAAGCGTCATCGGCAGCATGAAGAGCGGGAATCCGACCAGCACCAAAACCAGCGTCTCCAGCATGTGATTCTTGATGGCGAAGTAGATCACGAACCCAAGCGAGAAGAGCAGTTCAAACGGCGCGCGGCAAAGGTCCGCCAATGTGCGCGAGATCACATTGGTGATCTGCTGCGGATCGCTCGTGGTCCGGCTGATCACCTGCCCGACATCGGTCTGCCCGAAGAACTCCAGCGACTGCTTCTGAAGATGATTGAAGAGATCCATCCGCAGATCTTGAACCACCTTCGCCCCCGCCCATCGGAGGAAGTAGTGGTTCATGTACATCGTCACCACCTTCACCGCCATGATCAGCGGCACGATGAAGAGGACCACCAGCAGCATCTCGCCCGTCATGCGGCCCTCCTGGTCCTGAAAGCGGATGCCGACCTTCGCGGCGAGTCTCTCGGCATCGGCAAACCACGACGGCATTCCCTGCAGCTTCTTCCCGCTCCGGTCCGCCGCCATCAGGTTCTTCAGACTGCCCGACAGTTTCTCCGGTTTGGGCGCGGATATCCCCGCCTTCACCGTTTCCGGTTCCGGCCGGGGCTCGGCCGCCACGCGTTCGGCGGGCGTCACGCTCTCCGTCCGCTGAATCTGCTTGAGCATCGGCTGGATGACCTGGAAGATCGGAACCCAGGAGCCCGCCGTGATCGACCCCGCCAGCAAGCCGATGATGATCCGGGTACGGTACCGCTTCGCGTAACGCAAAAGCCGGCCGTACGCCTCCTTGGCGGAATACTCACGGTCGAAAAACTCGACGGGCGGCTGGTTCTTCTCTTTCGACATGCGGCCCCTCACAGCGAGGCGAGATAACGTTCACACTCCAACGCGGCCACGCACCCGCTTCCCGCCGCCGTGATCGCCTGCTTGTAGCGGCGGTCCTGGACATCCCCCGCCGCGAAGACGCCGGGCACCGAGCAATGACCCCATTCCGTTTTGATGTACCCCTCGCTGTCCAATTCGATCTGGCCCGCAAACGGCGCGGTGTTAGGCTGATGGCCGATGGCGATGAAGACGCCCTCCAAGGCGCGTTCGGTGATCGCGCCGGTCTTCACGTTCCGGATCCGCAGACCGGAAACCGCCCGTTGCTCGACCCCCAGCACCTCCTCGACCACCGAATCCCACAGCACCTCGATATTCGCCGTGGCGAGTACCCGGTCCGCCATGATCTTCGAAGCGCGGAAGGCATCCCGGCGGTGGATCACCGTCACTTGCCCGGCCAGCCGCGCCAGATAAAGCGCGTCGGCCATCGCCGTATCGCCGCCGCCGACCACCGCGACCCGCTTGCCCTTGAAGAAGGCACCGTCGCAGGTGGCGCAGGCGGAAACGCCGCGCCCCTTGAGTTTCTGTTCGGACGGCAACCCCAGATAGCGGGCGCTGGCCCCGGTCGCGATGATCACGCCCGCCGCCAACATCTCGCCCGCCATCATCAGCGTCAGCTTCTTGGTCGCGCCTGAAAGGTCGCACGAAACCAGCTCGTCCATCAAGAACCGGACGCCCAGCCGCTCGGCCTGCTTGCGCATCGTGCCGACCAGCGCACCGCCGCCGATTGGCTGCTCAAATCCCGGAAAGTTCTCGATCTCCTCCGTCTGGGTCAACTGACCGCCCGGCTGCATCCCCTCAATCACGACCGGGGAAAGATTCGCGCGCGCCGCGTAGATCGCCGCTGTGAGACCGGCAGGACCGCTGCCGATAATGATGACCTGTTCCATGTTCCGCTCCGGTTTCGCGATTAAGGATCGACATTGGTGAGCGCCAGCGTATCGAAATCGATCCGGCGGTAATAGCAGTTCCGGGGCTTACCTTCCCGGTTCTTCGTATGGCAGATGCCCCCGCGGCAGGGACGGACGACATAGAGCAGGGAGTTCTGCTCGCAGTTGACATACGCCTCCAGCAGATCGAAGGTCTCGCCGCTCGTCTCACCCTTGAACCAAAGGGTGTTGCGGGATGTACTCCACAAAATCAGCTTCCGCTTCGCGAACGCCTCTTTCATCGCATACTCATTGGTGTAGGCGACCAAAATCACCTCCTTGGTGTCCGCGTGCTGCACGGCGACCGGAATGACATCCGGCGCGATCGGCGCGTCGGGGTTATTCAGCCGCGTCGTCAGACTCTGCAACGCCGCCTTCTCCAATTTCGTGAAATCCAACTTCAGGACCAAGCCCTCTTCCAACTCTTTGCTCATCCCCAAAACCTTTCTGACAACCGGGCAAAATTGAATGACACACCGCTTGAAATGAAACGGCCCCAACATCCGATCGGATCATCGGGGCCGCGTAACCGTCTTTACTTCAGAAACAGCGCCCGCGCCTTCTCGACGACGTTCTCGACCGTGAAGCCGAACCGTTCGGCCAGCTTCTTGTAGGGTCCGGACGCGCCGAACGTGTCCAGCGTGATCATGTCGAAACTGCGGGTCGCGGCATACCGCTCCCACCCGAAGGAGGAGGCGGCCTCAACCACCAGGCGGCGCTTGCAGTCGGGATCGATCACCTTGTCGCGGTAGAACTTGTTCTGCTTCTCGAAGAGTTCCCAACTCGGCATCGAAACCACGCTCACATTCTTGTCCTGCATCTGCTGCGCGGCGGCCAGAGCGATCTCAACCTCGGAACCGGTGGCCAGGATCGTCAAATCGGGAACCCCCTCGCCGTTCTGCCAGAGCGTGTAGGCGCCCTTCGCGAGATTCGCCGCCGACGCGCACTTCTTGCGGTCGATCACCTTCATGTTCTGGCGGGTCGTCAGAATGCAGGTCGGTCCCTTGCGGTTCTTCAGCGCCGCGATCCACGCCTGCGCCGTCTCGGTCGGATCGGCCGGACGGATGACCGTCACGTTCGGCATGCTCCGGAGCGAGGCCAGCTGCTCGACCGGCTCGTGCGTCGGGCCGTCCTCGCCCACATAGAAGCTGTCATGCGAGAAGACGAAGATGACCGGCAGCTTCATCAGCGCCGCCAGCCGCAGCGCCGGCTTGCAGTAGTCGCTGAAGACGAAGAAGGTCCCGCCAAACACCCGGTAACCGCCATGCAGCTGGATGCCGTTCATCATCGCGGCCATCGCCAGCTCGCGGATGCCGAAATGGAAGTTCCGTCCGGCGAACTCGCCCGCCTTGATCTCGCCCATATCCTTCAGCCAGGTCTTGTTGCTCGGCGCCAGATCGGCGGAACCGCCGACCAGCTGCGGCAGTTTCGCCGCCAGCGCGTTCAGCACCGTCCCGGAGGCGTTACGGGTCGCGACCGCCTTCTCGGGGTCAAAGACCGGCAGCGCGGCCTCGATATCGGCGGGAAGCAGATCCTCATACTGCGCCTTCCACTGCGCCGCCTTCTCAGGATTCGCAGCCGACCACTCTTTGAAAATCCGGCGCCACTTGGAACGCTGGCGCTTCGTCTTGGAGGCGCGTTCAGCAAAGAGCGCGCGAACATCCTCCGGCACATAAAACGTCTGGTCGGCGGGGAATCCGAGCGCCTCTTTCGTCAGTCGGATCTCCTCATCGCCCAGCGGCGCGCCGTGCGCGTCGGCGGTGTCCTGCTTGTTGGGGCTGCCCTTGCCGATATGGGTCTTGCAGATGATCAGCACCGGCTTTCCGGTCAGCTTCAGCGCCTTGCGGATCGCCCGATCGATCTGGTCGTAATCATGGCCGTCCGCCTCCAGCACATGCCAGTTGTAGGCCTGGAACCGCTTCTTCACGTCATCCTGCGTCGAGAGCGCGGTGCTGCCCTCAATCGTAATCCCGTTGCTGTCGTAGAACATCACCAGCTTGTCGAGCTGGAGGTTGCCGGCGAGCGAGCACGCCTCATGGCTGATGCCCTCCTCCATATCGCCGTCACCGCAGAAGACCCATGTCCGGTGGTCCACCACCGGCTCCGCGCCGGCCACGTTGAACCGCGCCGCGGACATCCGTTCCGCCGCCGCCATGCCGACCGCCATCGCGATGCCCTGCCCGAGCGGGCCGGTCGTCGCCTCGACGCCCTCCGTGTGGCCGTACTCCGGATGGCCGGGGGTCTTGCTCCCGTCCTGACGGAAAGCCTTCAGGTCATCCAGCGACACCCCGTAACCCGCCAGGTGCAGCAGACTGTAGATCAGCATCGAACCGTGCCCGCCGGAGAGGACAAAACGGTCCCGGTCGTCCCACTTCGGATCGGACGGGTCCTGCTTCAGATACCTCAGCCACAAAACCGCCGCGATGTCGGCCAAGCCCATCGGTGCGCCGGGATGACCCGATTTCGCCGCCTGCACGCCATCCATCGCCAAACACCGGATCGTGTTCGCCGTCAAAGCCAACATCTCATTCGTCACTTTAATCATCTCTCTACCCTCACTGCTTAAAAGCCCTCTTCGATAAGCAAATCAAAAACGTACTTAATAGTGTCGCATAAACGAAGCGCCTCTGTCGAGTGAAAACAGGCGTCTTACCCCATGACGGGCGCATCAGCGTAATTCACCATTTTTGTAGAACGGCTATTTGGGATGCACTACGCGCGATCACGAAAGCCCGGCGCAAGGCTTCGCGGTTGTGCCGCCAGGCGTAAATGTCTCACGCGGAGGCGCGGCAGTTCAAGATTCAAGGGAAAAGTGGGGAGACCATCGTGCAGGAGGAGATCGCCGCCGGCGCATTGCCGCCGGAGGTCGGTGTGATCCGTCTCTACGGCACACCGGTTCCGACGATGAACATCGTCAATGCGACGCAGGTGAACAAGTTGAACGGAACGAAATCGGAGGACCTGACGAAGGCTGAGATCACCTGCCGCAAACAGGCGTTTCAGGTACTCGATGTGGTCCGCCGCCATCTGGCAGGTTACGAAAAGGCCTATATCTCCGGGATGCCGGCGGTGATCGGGGTCCGGGAGACCCGACGGTTTGAGGGTGTCGCGCGGCTCAAAAAGGCGGACTGCAACGCGGGCCGCCGACGGGATGACGCGATTGTCCATTCGGCCAATTTCTGCATCGACATCCACAACCCCGCCGGAGCGGGACAGGCCGCCCAACAGCAAACCTACGTTACCGGCGAGGCGGAGCGGGTCAAACCCTATGACATCCCGTATGGGGCGCTGATTCCGAAAGAGGTGGACGGCCTGCTGCTCTCTGGGCGCTGTATCTCGGCCTCGCATGAGGCGCTGGCGAGTTGCCGTGTGATGCGGACCGCGATGGCCACGGGCATCGGGGCGGGCGCGGCGGCCGCCTATGCCGTGCAGAACAACATTGAGCTTCGCGACGTTCCGCCGCAAAAGCTGAAACTGTTGGAATGAGGGGCGGAGGAGTCCATTGCGAAAAATTCGCTGCGAAATTTTCGCAATTTGCGGCTGAAACCAATTGCGTGATAAACAACGAAGGGAAGCCGAGGATCTTCCCCGCTCATCCGGGGAAAGGCGGGGTTTCCGTATCTTTCAGGAAGGGCTGAACCGCATCCTTTTTGGAGAGGATCGGATCGGTGACGGGCCACGCCACACCGATATCCGGATCATTCCAGCGGATCCCGCAGTCGTCTGAGGGATCGTACAGTTCGGAGCATTTGTAGGTGATCTCGGCCGTCTCGCTCAAGACACAGAAACCATGGGCGAACCCCGCCGGGATGAAAATCTGCTTGAAATTCTCCTCCGACAGCGTCACCCCCACCCACTGCCCGAAGGTCGGGGAACCGCGGCGGATATCCACCGCCACGTCCCAGATCTCCCCGCGGGTGCAGGTCAGGAGTTTCGCCTGGGGCTTATGCAATTGGAAGTGGAGCCCGCGCAGGACGTTCTTCGAGGATTTCGACCGGTTGTCCTGGACGAAAACCGCCTTGATCCCGCCATTGAAATACTTCTGGGCGTGATACGTCTCCAGAAAGAAACCGCGCGCATCCTGAAACACATCCGGCGTACACACGATCACGCCCGGCAAAGCCGTCCGCTCAAACGTCATTCCAACCTCCTCACGCGCCGCCGGCCGCGATGACACGCGGCCGACAGCCCTTCATAAGCATCAACCCTTCCGCGCGGCACGGTAGCGCGTGATCAGCGCGTTGGTCGAGGAATCGTGATGGAGCGCCGCCTTGGAGGTGAACTCCTTCAGGATCTTCCCCGCAAGCACCTTCCCGAGCTGCACACCCCACTGGTCGAAGGAGAAGATGTTCCAGATGATCCCCTGGGTGAAGATCTTGTGTTCGTAGAGCGCGATCAACGCGCCGAAGGTCTCGGGCGTCAACTGATCGGCCAGGAGCGTGTTGGTCGGATGGTTCCCCTTGAAGGTCTTGTGCGGAATCAGCTTCTCCAGGACACCCTCGGCGCGGCAGGCCTCGGCCGTCTTGCCGAACGCCAACGCCTCGGTCTGGGCGAAGAAATTGGCCATCAGTTTGTCATGATGGTCCCCCATCGGATTGTGCGACTTGCAGAAACCGATGAAATCGCACGGGATCAGGCGCGTCCCCTGATGGATCAGCTGGTAGAAGGCGTGCTGGCCGTTCGTGCCCGGCTCACCCCAGACGATCGGCCCCGTCGTACAGGTCACCGGATTTCCCTGGCGGTCCACCGACTTGCCGTTGCTCTCCATGTCCAGCTGCTGCAGATAGGCGGGCAACCGGGCGAGATACTGGTCATAGGGCAGCACCGCGTAACTTTCGGCGCCGTATCCGTTGCTGTAAAGGATGCCCAGCAGCGCGAGAATCACGGGCAGGTTCCGGTTGAAGGGCGCGGTCTGGAAGTGGCGGTCCATCCGGTAATACCCCTTCAGCATCTTCTGGTAGTGGCGCGGCCCGATCGCGATCATCAGCGGCAGGCCCACCGCCGACGGCAGGGAATAACGCCCGCCGACCCACTCCCAGAACCCGAACATATTGGCGGTGTCGATCCCGAACTCGGCGACCTTCTCCGCATTGGTCGAAACGGCGACGAAGTGTTTGGCGACCGCATCCGCCGGCGCCTTACCGTCCGGCCCTGCCAATGCTTCCAGCAGCCACGCGCGGGCCGATTCGGCGTTGGTCATCGTCTCCTGGGTGGTAAAGGTCTTGGAGGCGACGATAAAGAGCGTCTGGTCCGCCTTGACCTCCCGCAGCGTTTCCGCCAGATGGGTCGCATCGACGTTCGAGACGAAGAAACATTTGATGGTCCGCTTCGAGAAGGGTTTCAGCGCGAGACAGGCCATACACGGCCCCAGATCGGACCCTCCGATCCCGATGTTGACCACATACTTGATCCGCTTACCGGTGACGCCCAGCCACTTGCCGGAACGGACCCGCTCGGCGAAATCACCCATCGCGGCCAACACGGCGCGGACATCCGGCATCACATCCCTTCCCTTCACCAGAACCGGCTTGTCGGAGAGGTTGCGAAGGGCGGTATGCAGCACCGCCCGATTCTCGGTCTCGTTGATCGCCTCACCGGAGAACATCGCCTGAATCCACTTCTTCAGGTCACTCGCTTCAGCCAAGGCGACCAATTGCTTCATCAGCGCGGGCGTAATCAGATTCTTCGAATAATCCAAGGTCCACCCGGCGGCCTCGACGGTGAAACGTCCGGCGCGGCCGGGATCTTCCGCAAACAAATCCCTCAAATGACGGTTACGGGTCGCAGCGATCTCACGCTCGACCGCTTTCCATGCTGATTCGTTCATACACGCTCCATAAAGGTTTAAAAGAATGCGGACTAGTATACCATTTTTGGAGCCAAGCGAGAAGCGCGTTTTTGGGTTTCTCAGCGTTCCGCCCGCAACATCCGGAGGGACTGCATCACGACGGAAAGGGCGACAAGCGCCAAACCGAGATAAAAGGAGCCGTGCAGTTCGACCGCCTCGCCCAGGAAGAGCATCGCGAAGAGGATGCTGTAAACCGGCTCCAGGTTGTAGGAGAGGTTGACCGTGAAAGCCGAAAGTTTCCGGAGGGCGGCCAGTTGCAACAGGTACATGACGACCGTGCAGAAGGAGGCGTGGCAAACCATCCACACCCAATCCATCCCGCCCGGCGCTTTCAGGACCGTCCGGAAAGGCAGGCCGAACGCCGCCAGATAGAGCGGGATCATGAGCGTGAGCATGGCAAGTCCACCCGCCAAGCCGCATTGCAGGAAATCCCTTGTCCCCATCTCACGGCTCACGTCTTTGCTCAAAACCGTGTAGATCCCGCAAACCAGCGAGGAGAGCAGGCCGATCAGGATCCCGTTTTGGACATTGCCTCCCGATCCTCCGGCCGGGGACTGGGGCGAGAGGAAGTAGATACAGGCGACACCCGCCACCGCCAGCAAACACCAGACGATCTCGGCGAAAGAGGGCCAGCGGCGTCGCCACAGGGACTCAACCAGCAGGGTCCAGCCGCTCGTTGTCGAGAAGCAGAGCACCCCGATGCAGACATTGGACATCTTGATGGAGCAGTAAAACAGCATCCAGTGCAGGGCGAGAACCGCAAGCGTCAGCGCCGCCCTGATGAAATTGCGACTCAATACGCGCGGAATACCGTAAAGTGCAAACATGATCAGCGTGGCCAGAAACATTCTGACCCAGACGATCTCGGTTTCATGCAGCTGGATCAGTTTCCCGAACAGGCCGGTACAGCCCGCCAGCAGAATGCTCAGATGCAGTTTGACCAACGCCTCTTTCATACGATAGGGACCGTTGAGGGTTGAGCGTTGAGCGTTGAGGGTTTCATTCTGAAATTATGGAATGATGACATGAAGCCATTATGGAATTTCACTCCGCTCATTCAAGCGTTGAGCGTTGAGGGTAATACACGACACGCGACATGCGACAAGCGGACGCCATTCGACAATCGACGACCGACAACCTATTCCCTTTTCCCGCTTCCCTGTTCCCTTCTCTCTTCATTCTCTTTCGTCACCCGTCACTCCCCTTCCCCATACCGGACCGTGTACATCTTTCCGGCGATTTCGCGGGCCGCCTCAACCAGTTCCGGATACGGTGTGTCGGTGACGGTCAGGAAACCGATCTGATAATTCTCGCCATCGGTCCGGCCGGTCAACGCCTGATCCTGCCACTGGAACCAATGGGTGCCGACAAAACGGGGATGGCGGAGGCAGCCCAGCACGAAGTTTTTGTAGCACTGCGCCCGTTCCGCCTGACTCTGGGTCGGAACCAGCCCCGTATGGAACATACCCCGGTCGAGCGCGCCGAAATGGAACTCACCGTTGATCATCGGCTTATCCTCGGCCTCGGGCGGCAGATCGCTGGACGGTCTGCGGTCGTAGATGTTGACGCTGACCACATCGCAGTACCGCGCGGACTCTTCGTAAATCACGTTTGAGCCCCAGGCGATGCGGGTGCCGAGATAGAGACGGTTCGGGGCGGCGCTGCGGATCGCGTCACGCACCGTCCGGAAGTATTGGGCGACAACCTCCCGATGGAACCCTTCCAGTTCCTCCTTACACTTTCCCTCTTCGGGGACGGCGGTGGCGGCGAGAAAGGCATCCCAGTCGGTAAAGTCACTCCCCCATTTCGCGTTCAGTTTGGCGATCTCGCCGAACCGTTTGGCGAGCCAATCCTTAAAGACACGCTTCGCGGGCTGGGTGGCGGGCGAACGGAGAACGGCGCGCGCCAACTCCCTGTTGTCACGACCCCAGGAGAGTTCGTTGTCCACGAAATAACCGATACACCACGGATCATCCCCGCTCTTCGCCGCTTCGTTGCGAGCCGCCTTCTTCACGTTCTCGATAAAGGCCGGGGCGAAGGGATCGCGGAGTTTTCCCCACCATCCCTCGGAGCCCTCGATGACCGGCCCACTCGTTCCGAAGGTCGCGGTATACGGGGTCTTGCACAGCCGGTAGACGGAAGAGGAAGACCAGTTGGCGATGGTGTTGACACCCCAGGCGTGGAGACGGCGGTGCGCCCGCTCGGCGAATTGCTGTTCCCAGTCGGGACCGTATTTGCGGTACTGGTTGGCCCGGCCGAAATCGAAAAGTTTGAAGGGCAGATGGTTTGGGTCTTTATAGAAGCCATGCGCGGCGGGCCATTTCTGCGTCCAGTAATAGCGGCCGAAAGGCTCTTCTTTCTCACTCGGCAGCCACTCAAAGTAGCGTTCGCGGAAGGTCACGCCGGTGTTGCCGTTGTCCGACCGAATACAGTCAATCCCATGCGAGAAGAAGAGATGCCCGTCAGGATCGACCAGCCACCATTTCCCGTTAACCTTCTCGGCCCGGAAGGAACCAGTCGCCTTCAACTGCGGTCCCTTCGCCCACCCACCGAAACGGTCGGCGTCCGGTATCGGGCTTTGGGCGTTTTGGGCCAGCCAAGCGGCCTCCGTTTCACGGGAACGAGCCAACTCCCCATCCGAATGGATTTTCCCCGGCCAATCATCATGCTTGAATTGCCCGAAGCGATCCACAAAAGGAAGAAAGTTTTGGGTGGAAAGAACCTTTTGCGCGGTCTGGACGCTATCCGCCGTGACGGCGGAGACGGCGAACCCCGACTCAATGCCGTCCTGATTATAGAAGATATGGAATTCGGTGACCTTTTGGATGTTGAACGCACCGGTTTTGACCGTGTTTAAAGAGGTCGGATAACCATTCATCCCCTCCAGCGGGAGAGGTGCGTCCAGCAACCAGGGCATCGTTTTGAGATTGGCGCGGATAATCCCCGCCGCATGGGGGGCAAGCGTAACCGAACCGCCCGGCGAACCGCCCTGCAACGCCCTGCATTTGATACTGAGATGGACGGTCCGCGTACGGTCGGTCGTGTTGCTGACGGCGATCGCGATGGCGCTGAAAGACGAGAGATCCCGTTCACCCGCGAGAAAAACCATCTTCATTCCGGGCCATGAGGCGCGGGTACCCGTCCGGACCGCCATTGCGCCGTCCGGCAGCGGCGTGATCCGGGAATCCGACTGGGCGACCATTTTCGTCTCCGGCGAAGGCCAAAGCGCCGTTTCCGCACACACCGACATCGCCAGACAAACCAGCCCCGCTCCCATCCACCGCTTCATATCAACCTCCCGTATCCATCCCTTGAAGATTTCATCCTGAAATTCTGAAATTATGACATTAAGCCATTATGGAATTTCACACCGCCCATCTTCCGTTGAGGGTTGAGCGTTGAGGGTTGAGGGTAATACACGACAACCGACACCCTCTTCCCGTTCCCCATTCCCCTTAATCCAACATAAACAGGAACCCGACGAAGGGTTTCGGGGTGATGGAAACAGTGTTCGAGAAACCGCTCATCCCGCTCCCGTTCATCGCCGCAACCTTGATGTTCAGCTCACGGTTGTTCTGGAGATGCCGCAACGTGACCGATGAGGAGGGCGAGAAGGCATAGGGTACGTTATTGACGAACACCAGATACCCGCAGGCGTAATCGACATCCGACCACGAGAGTTCGACCGTCTGGGCGATTTCGGAAACGGCCGAAAGCGCAGTCGGGGTAGTGGGAACCGCATCATATCCGTAGGTCTTTACCTCGGCCACATCGGAACGGGTCGGCCCCCAATACCGGAAGAAGCGCCAGGTGTAGGTCGCGTTGAGAGAGACCTTCGTATACTGGGAAGAGGCCGGTGTCGATTCGATCGTATAGAGGGTGATCGGATCTTCGAAGGTCGTCGTTCCGTTGGACTGTAACGAGACCTGGAAGACACCCGACTTCATGCGGCTCGCCCAATCTCTCCGGGGATAGAACCAGATCTCTGTGATCGTCCGGCGGAAGGCCTCCCCCAGATCGAGACCGGCCCAGGCCGTGGTATCGCTCGGCGGATCGAAGAAGGTCGAGGTATTGTTGTCGAAGACGTTCTCACGGACATCCCCGGCGTTGTTCCAGGATCCCAACGTTCCGATGATGGTGCCGGTCAACTCATGGGCGACTCCGCTGGCATACGCCTGGGTGACCGCTCCGGGGCTGCTCTCGGAACCCTTGGTCAGGGCGGTCACGCGATAGGCGCACTTGGAACCGGCGGAACTGTCGGTATCCCTCAAACAGGATTCGGCCGTCTCAGCCAAGAGGACGAAGGCATTCCCAGACGCGGTTTTCCGATAAACCCGATACCGATCGGCACCCGCCACCGGAGACCAGTAGATCAGCGGTTTACCGTTGTACAACGTGGAGGAGGTCAGGGACGGCGTATCGACATGATAGGTGAAGAGCGCGACATAATTCGTCGAGGCGGTCAACCGCACCATCCGGCTCGGGAAGGAGAAGCCGTCACTCCAGCCGGCGAAAGACCAATTGTCGGAGGGCTCGGCCAGAAGCGTGACGAGACTGCCGTCCGCGTAAGAACCGCCACCCACGACCCTTCCGCCCCATGCGGGAGACGCGCTCCCCGTGATGGTAAAGGACTGACTCACGGTGACAAGCAGGGTTGTCTCGTCTGCGGCATCGACGCCATCGACCGTTCCCGTCCAAACGATCCGGAACGGATAGACGCCCCCCTCGCCCTCGGCCGGCGTTGCCCACGTGAAGCGGCCCTGGCTGTCAATCTGTGCGTCCGGCACAACGGGATCGGCAAGCTCGTAATGCCCACCCGCGTCAACCGTCCCCCGGACAGGGAAGTCAAGCGTCACCGTGACGCCGGCGAAAACCTGCGTGGAAACAGAATCCGGCAGGAACGTGCCGCTCGCCAGAGGGGAACGGTTGGGCAAACCCGGCGTCGGGACCGACTGGATGGCCCACCCCGACAGGTCACCGTTCTCCCAACAGCCGGCGCTGATGTTATAGGTCTGCTTCGAGAAGGCGATCGTGGAGACCACGGTGGTCTGATCGGGAGAAAGCAGCGACACCGCATCGCTCTTCTTGCCGAGCGCGAACCCGACATGCAGCGACCCGTCCGGATTCATGACGGTGACGTTGTCGCCGGCGGCCCAGACCAGCAGGAAGCCCCCCGCCGGAATCTCGGTTCCGGAGGGGATCTCACAGGCGTTGTCCGGATTGTCGTCCACAAGCCAGAACCCGCTCAGGTCGACCGGTCTCGACTCCGCGTTGAAGAGTTCGAACCAGTCGGGGGTTTCGGCGTCGGCCATCACCTCGTTCACAACGATACGGGGAAGCGGCGACGGGACGAAGACCGCGCAGATGGAGGTGTTGCCGAGGAAGGCCCGCGTCACGACCGGATCAGGGACCACCTCGTCATTGATCATCCAATAGGCGAAGGCATAACCGGCAGCGGGCGTCGTGGAAAGGGTGATCGGGACAGACTTGAAATAGATACCGGTCCAAGGGAGGGTGAATTCCGGTTCTTTGTCGCCCGAAACGAGCGAGTTGATCCGGATGCGCCCGCAACCGTTGGTCGTGAGCGTTACCTCGTATGTCTCCCCCAGCTCGAACCAGGAGGCGAGCTGGGACCTGAACATGTCGGGACGCTGGAGCAGGAAGTCGCGCATCGTCGAGACCTGGGAGTTCCATTTGCTGTAGGACTGCATGCGCGTCCAGCGGTCGATGTGGCGGGGGATTTCCGAACTCACCCGCGAGGCCGCCGTGTAGAGGATGTTGGTCGTCCGGGTGGGCAACAACGCGGTGTTGAGCAGATCCATCGCCCGGTTGGTGTATTTCCACACGAAGTTCTGGTTGTTGACCAGCGCCTTGAAAACGGGATTGTTCTTGGCGGCACCCAGCGTATCCGTCGTGACGGAGGAGTTGAGGCCGAGGCCGGTATCGGTGTCATAAACCGCGCACCGCCACCGTCCGTCGTGAACGCCCGTCACGCCGTTGGTGTAATCGACCCGCTCACGCCAGAGCCCGAAATTGTTGCCGTTGCCATTGCCGAGCCAATCCGTGTTTCCGAGAAACATATTGCAGAAGTAGGCGTCGATCATGTCATCCAGATCGACCTTGCGGGACATCTCCTCATAGACCTGATCCCGAGTGAAGTCATTCGACTTCGCGAATTGGAGGAGCGCCTCGTAGCTCTGCGTGTCGCCTTCCTCCAGTTTCATCCCGTTGCTGGCATCGAACTTGATGAAATCGAGATTGTCGGGGTCCGCCCCGTAGCGTTCCTCGAAATAACGGTTGCTGTAGTCGTCACGGAAATTCTCGATACCCCAGTATTCGCCGTTGACATAGATGACCGCCGGCTCGTAATCCTGAAGCGAGGTCTTGGCGTACTTCCAGAAAAGCTGCTGCCCCACCGCGTCACGGAAACCGCTCGCCGACCAGTCGTTGCCGCTGTTCCGCAAGAGGAAGCGCTTGTAACTCTTTTGGTCCCTGCCCGGGAAGATCGGATAGGAGACCTTTTTCTTGCCGTAGGCTTTCCGGGAGTAGAAACGGAGCGTCTTTTCGGCGGCGGCGCGGGACCAGCCGCCGTGCGTCCGTACGCCGAGCCGTTGCGCGACCACCTCCTGGCGGTTCGTCTCGAAGAGTTCGAACATGACCGGCCGTTCCCATTCGGAACCCGACTGGAAGTAGTTCGCGTTCGGCTTTCCGACGGAGTGGCCGTTCCATCCGAGCGTGTTGTAGATGTCGCCCGGAACCATGATGCCGGTCGCGTCGCTGAAGAAGTTCGCCTCGTCGGTCATCAGCGAGACCACCCGCAGGGTGTGCGAGTTGGGGATCGGCCCGATCAGCCAGGTGCCGATGAACTCGTTGGTCGATGCGAATCCGCCCTTGAACGCCCGGGCCCGCAGGATATTTACGTTCGGCTGGTCGGTCGAGGGTTTGACCCAGCCGTACTGGGTATGGCTGTCCATCTCAGGCGGGGTGGTTCGGATGTTGCAATAGTAGTTGGTCAGCGCGCAGCAGTTCGTCAGAATCAACGGCGAGGTATACTTGAAGCAGTTCGCGGTCTCGCGTCCCACGGGCGTCGAACCGTCCAGCGTATAGAAAATCTGGGCATCCGCCAGACCGTAACTCAACGCCACCTGAACCGGTCCCGAATAGAATCCGGGCGCGGTTGAGGAAGAAGGCGCTGCGGGACCTTCAAGGTCGGTGTCGGGAAGGAGGAAGGCGACCTCGCCGACGTTGACATGGCCCGATGTGGCCACATACCGGACATACCGGTAGTAGAGCGCGGGCGTGTCAAACATCACTTCGGTGATTTCGGTGGTCGAGGGCGATGAACTGATGGTGTAGAGCGTCACCGGATCGGTGAAGTCGGGATCGTTCGCCGCCTGGAAGGAACCGCCCCGCATCCGCGAGGGATAGGATGTCCGGGGAAAATAGCGAACGCCGACGATGACCTGTTCCCGGCCGAGGTCGAGCCCCGTCCAGCCCGACTGGGAAGGTGCGTCGAAATAGGTGGTGATATCGCCATCGAAGACATTCGACCCGACCTTATCGCCGTTGTTGTAGGCCCCTGCGGTTCCGATCCAGGTACCGACCGCCTCCACACGGCCCGTGACCGACCAACTGGTCCACTCCGAGGTCCCCGCCGGATTGATCGCCCGCACCCGGTACTCCGCCGAACTCGAAAGCGCGTCCAGAAACTTCAGCGTCTCCCCGCTCTTCTCTGGCGCGAAACGCGAGACCGTGACGAACTGATCCTCGTCCTCCGTCATCCGCTGGATCTCAAAGACCTGCGGCGAATTCCCCTGGTCCTTCAGCTGGTACCCCGCCGTCTGGTTCATAAACCAGCTGCGGTAGAGCAACGGCGCGTCCGGTGCCGTATCCAATCCGCCGATAAACCCGTAGAACTCCGCCTCGCTGATGTTGCCGCATGAATCCCCGCCCAGACCGAGCCCCGGCCCCAATGCCCGCACATACCGGTAATACGCCGGGGTATCCTGCGGGAGCGTCACCTCGACCCATGTGGTGCCGTCCCATCCTGACGGCGGATCGGCGACATGGATCGTCACCGCGTCCGAGAAGTCCGCCTGGTTCGCACCTTGAAACAGGAGCCCCTTCATGCGCGAAGCCTGGCTCTTGCGTCCCGTGTAGCAGATCTTGGTGATCCAGCACGCATTCGTGAAGGAGATGCCCGCCCAGGAGTTGCCGACCGCGTTGGCGCTGGAGGGAGGATCGAAGAAGGTCGAGGTGTCCCCGTCAAAGACCTTCTCTTTCGTGTCGCCCCGGTTGTTCCACGACCCCTCGGTTCCGGAGACAACCGGTTTCCCTGATGAGTCCTTCACGACATGCTCGTTCAGCTTCACCACTGACCAAGCCTGTACCGTATAGGCGCACAAGCCACACAAAAGAATCAAAAAGTATCTGCCCATCGCGATCAACCCCTGTTCACGTCCAAAACGACAGCGGATGCCTAATGCGCGTATTATACTAAAATCACGATGTGAAATAAACAAGGAAAGGACAAAAAAAAGTGGGCGGCTCATGCGGATAGGGACAACTATACCATTGCAGGAAACCGCCCAAATCTGTTAAAATAACATCATGTTTGCGACCTACAGACTTTCGACCGTTTGCCGCATCGGTATCGCCCCGCTTTCCCTGGGTGCGGGTCTGTTTTTAACCGGATGCGCGGCAAACCGGATCCGGCCGCCCGAAGGCGTCCGGCCGACGGTCAAGGTGGTGGAGGTCACAGGGTATTGCAACTGCCGGAAATGTTGCAGCTGGGAGCGGAGTTGGCTGGGATTCGGTCCGCCGGTTGTCAGTAAGGGGGCGGACAAGGGGAAGCCCAAGCAGATCGGCATCACCGCGAGCGGCACGCGCGCCCGCCACGGGACGATCGCGGCGGACACCTCGGTGTTGCCGTTCGGGACGGTGGTCGAGATACCGGGATACGGCTACGGACGCGTGGAGGACCGCGGCGGCGCGATCAAGGGGGACCGTCTGGACCTTTGGTTCCCCTCCCATCAGGCCGCGTTGCAATGGGGCCGGAAAAAGCTCCAGGTACGGATTTGGAACGAGCGTGTTGAAGGAAAAAACAAATGAGTGATGAGACGATGAATGAGGAACGTTCGAGCGATACCGCTCGGCACTTTTTACGGCAGTGGATCGCGGAGGATGTAGAGGCCGGACGGACCGGCGGACAGGTGGTCACCCGTTTCCCGCCCGAACCCAACGGCTACATCCATATCGGGCACGCGAAAGCGGTCCATATCGATTTCGGGATGGCGAAACTCTTCGGCGGCACGTGCCATCTGCGGATGGATGACACCAACCCCTCGAAGGAGTCGGACGAATACGCCGAGAACATTCAGAAGGACATCCACTGGCTCGGTTACGATTGGGGCGAAAACGGCTTCTTCAGCGGATCCGACATGTTCGACACGATGTATCAGATCGCGGAGAACCTGATCCTCTCGGGCCACGCCTACGTCTGCGGGCTTTCCCAGGAGGAGTGGAAAACCTACCGCGGAATTCCGACCGAACCCGGCAAGCCCAGCCCGACCCGCGACAACACCCCGGAACAGAATCTGGCGGTATTCCGCGACATGAAGGCCGGCAAATACAAAGAGGGCGAGATGTGTTTGCGCGCGAAGATCGATATGGCCTCGCCGAACATTCATTTCCGTGACCCGGTCATCTACCGGATCATGCACACCTCCCACTACCACTCGGGAACCAAATGGTGCATCTACCCGATGTACGACTTCGCCCATCCGATCGAAGACGCGCTGGAGGGCGTGACCCACTCGATGTGTACGCTGGAGTTTGAGGTGCATCGTCCGCTCTATGATTGGGTGATCGACCGCTTGGACGAGATGGGGATGCTGGTGGTCCGCAACGGCGTCAAGATCCGTCCGCAGCAGCGTGAATTCGCCCGGCTCAACCTGACCTACACCGTGATGTCCAAGCGCAAGCTGTTGCAGCTGGTGCAGGAGAAGCGCGTCAACGGCTGGGACGATCCGCGGATGCCGACCGTCTGCGGTCTGCGCCGCCGGGGCTACACCCCCGACGCGATCCGTGACTTCTGCGACCGGATCGGCGTCTCAAAGTACAACAGCGAGACCGATGTCGCCCTGCTGGAGTACTGCCTGCGCGACGATCTGAACAAGAAGGCGACCCGCCGCATGGCCGTTCTCGATCCGGTCAAGGTGGTCATCGACAACTTCCCGGAGAACGAGACCCGCTACGCCGAGGCACTGAACAATCCGGAGTGTCCCGAAGCCGGAACGCGCAAGATCCCCTTCGGTCGCGAACTGTGGATTGAACGGGACGACTTCCGCGAAGAGCCCGAAAAGAAGTTCTTCCGCCTGGCGCCGGGCCGTGAGGTTCGGATGCGCGGCGCATGCCTCTTCACCTGCACCCACGTGGTAAAGGACGGGGATGGAAAGATCACCGAGATCCACGGCACCTACGACGAGCGGTCAGAGGGCGGTAACGCCTGGGACGGGCGCAAGATCAAGGGCACGCTCCACTGGGTGAGTGTCGCGCATGCGGTTCCGTTGGAGGTGCGGCTTTATGACCGGCTCTTCACCGTACCCGCGCCGGACGGCGACCCGGTCCATCCCTTTACGGATTTCCTGAATCCCGACTCCCTGCGGGTGGTTACCGCCTATGGCGAGGCGGCACTGGCCGACGCCCAGCCCGACACCCCCTACCAGTTCGAGCGGATCGGTTATTTCTGCCTGGATCCCGATTCAACACCGGAAAAGCCGGTTTTCAATCGGACCGTCACGCTGAAAGACACATGGGCGAAAGTCGCCGGCAAAGCGTAAACAGCCATGAGCAGTCCGATTGCCCAATTCATTTCACGGGTCCGGACTTCGGCCCGACGGAAACCCAACGCCATCACCATCAAGTCAATGGGACGTCCCCGGACGTTCATCGGCTATGATTGGGGAAGCGACACCTTCATTTTCGAGAAGGATGTCTGGAAGCAGCTCGGCGCGCACACGCCCATCCTGGTTGTCCGGAAAAGTGATCTGATCCGCGGAGTGACCGGCCATATCATGACCGTGACGACCGGCAACCACTCGGTCGCCGCGATTCCGCTGCTCTCCGGTCAATTCTGGAATCTCGGCTCGCCTCCGCCCAAAAAGCGGGGCGAGATCCTGACGGGGAGATTCGTCTGCTCGAATGTCGTCGAGAACCGCATCGAGATTTCGCAACGGGACGTCCCGACCGACCTTGTCAATGAAGTGGACGAGTGGTTGCAGGGAATCGGCATTCCGTTGGACGGTATCATCATGTCCGAGCGGAATGACGAGACGCTGGAGTTCTATCGGCGGCAGGGCCAGGAGTGGCGGATCAAGCCGCTCGCCTGGACGCGCAAGGAGATGGATTTCGCCCTGCGCACCAGTAAGAACCGGATCAACTCGATCCTCACCTACTACCACAGCGCAAAAGGTGTCCACTTCCTCACCTACCCCGAATTCCACCGGCTCTCGCAACTGACGATCGATCAGTTCCCGCAGCTGGAGGCGGCGCTCCGTGAGATGGTCTCCATCTTTGAAGGCGCGCATCTCTCCTTCATGCGCCAGCCGAAATTCCATGGCCACCATGAAATCGAGTTGTTCGGTGTCCGGCGCGGTGTGGCGGAGAAGGGAATCGTTCCGGAACTGGAGCGGCTGATGGAAGGCATCACGCTGAAGATGGTCTCTCCGTCGGAAGCCATCGAGCGGATCCGCGCCATCGACACGATGATCTTCACCTCGCTGGACCGCCCCGCGTTTGCCGATGAACACTCGTCCGATTTTGTTGAACGGCTCTATATGCACCTCACCGGCGAGATCTACTATACGCACAACGACCTCGGTTCGCTGGCGTTTGACGACCGGCGCACGCCGCTCCCTGGTGCGACCTTCCGGGGCGGCCGCCCCGATTTCCATCCCGGTGCGGATGATCGGACGCGGATTCTGCTGGCCAATGTCGAGCAGATGCTGAGCCAGAACGAGATCATCGAATACGCCAACATCTATGAGGTCCGGAATGAAAAGGAGAGCGATGACACGGTGACGCTCGGCAGCGGTGGCACGCGTGAAATCCTCTTCAAGACCAACCGCCGGCCGCTCTGCACCAGCCTGATCGAAAAACGGCTGGCGCAGCATCGGCACGGATACGGCAGCTACATGCTCGCGCGCGTCCAAGGCTTCAAGGCGCTCGGCGTCGGATTCTGCGACTACCGGCTCCTCATGCGGCAGGACCGTTCCATCGGCAAGATTGTCAGCTACTATATCCGGAATCGCTGCGAGGGCGAACCGCTCAGCGACATTCCCAATCGGATTTTCCGTAAGACCAGCAACGAGTCGGGCGACGACGCCAACGCCGTTTTCGCCCTCGGTGCACTGATCGGATGCGCGGCGGCGCAGAATCTCGCTCTGAAGAAGTATCTTTCGGACGGAAGCGGCTGCCGGTTTGGCGTCGGCAAAGAGGTCTTTGAATTCGGCTATGACATCTCCCTGAAACGTGAGATGCCGACCCGGGTTTCCATCTGTTCGGTGCGCGGCAGTCTGGGTTGGCCGGATCTCTCCTACACCAACGAAAACCTCAACAAACTCTTCACCTTTTACCTGAACCGGTACGCCGAGGTGCTGTTCGCTTTTTGGAGCGACCACGCCCAAGCCGTCTCGCTGACGGATCTGGCGGTCAGTTTCTTTGACGGGTTCGAGCAGAAAACCCGCGAGATGCACTGGAACTACACCGTGCGCCGCGAGCAGTTTGACGCCTTCGACCCCGAACTTCCCGCCGAGTACTCATTCGTCAAAAAATGGCGCTTCGCTCTCTGGGCACTCGACCAGCAGGCGATACGCATCGACCGGTTGCGCGAACGGTTCCTGGCAACCATCTCCCAGATTAACGACCGGAAACCCGTCCGGACGAACACCGCCAAGAAGGGCCCCGAAGCCGTATGATCACCCAGAAAAACGCCGATGCCCGTGTGGTTGTCCGTTCCGATGCCTATCGGCTCGCCTTGACGTATGTTGAGGTTTCGGACTCCGCCCGCGAGTTGGAACAGAACCATCTGTGCGGCCCGACCGCGGGACTGATCCAGTCCGAAGCCCTCGCCGGTGTGGCGTTGCTCGGACAGGAGCTTTCCGATCCGGATGAAACCATCACCTTCCGGCTGGATGTGGACGGGCCGATCGGCGGATTCCTCATGGAGGCGAACGGGAAGGGAGACCTTCGCGGATATACCCGCGTAAAGGTGTTGAACGAGTTTGACGGCTTGGACGAACCGGATATCAGTCAGGCCTTGGGCGAACACGGCACCGTCGAAATCATACGGTCCAAACCGGGGCTTCTGGAGGACTGTGCCCGCGCGGAGGTCAACCCGCCTTCGGTCGCCCGCGCCTTGGAACAGTACTACGGCGCCTCGCTGCAACGGCAGGTTGCCATCCGGCTCGCGACGCTCGACGCCAACAACTACATCTGTACCGCACGGGGGCTGCTGTTGGAGTGCATGCCGGATGGCGACAAGGGCCGATTCGACCGCGCGAAAGCCTACTTTGAGGACTCGACGATCCTATCGTTTCTGGAAGAGAACATTCCGTTAAGCGAGATCTGCAAACTGCTCGGCATGGACAAACCGGTCTATTCCGAACCCATGCCGCTCCGGTTCGCCTGCCACTGTTCGGTCAAACGGGTGGAAGCGATGCTCGCCTGCCTGAGCATCCCCGAATTGACTGCGATGATTGAAGAGGGCAACCCGGCCCAGATTTACTGCCACCTCTGCGGAAAAGGTTATTCGATCGGCATTGACCGCCTCAAAGCGTTACGCGAATCCCTCAAACACAAATAATGGAAAACCTCCTCACACCGCCCGAACTGCCGCCGCCCCCCCAACCGCCCAAACGGCGTTGGGAACGTCCGTTTTACCTTATCTTCGCGGCACTCATTTCCATCCTCTCCGCCCTTCTCCTCTATGCCGTCGCCATCTGGTTCGGCAATGTCAACCAGGATGAGGGTTGGTACCTGTACGCCTCCCGGCTCGTCGCCGAAGGCAAGATGCCCTACCGGGATTTCTTCTTCACGCAAGGTCCCGTGCTCCCCTATTGCTACGGTTGGCTGAAAGGTCTCTGGTCCGCGCACGGGCTGTTGGGCGGGCGGATCCTGACGGCGTTTTTCGGCTTCCTCAGCTGTGCCCTCACGGCATGGCTGGCCCGCCGCGCCGTCCCGAAACGCGCCGCGCCCGAAACCGCGATCATGGCTTTTGCCCTGACGGCCTGCAACCTCTACCACGCCTATTTCACCTCCCTTCCCAAAACCTACGCGATCAGCGCCTTCTTCCTGATGGCCGGATTCGGATGCCTGACACTCTGCACCCGAACGTCCGCGGCCAAACACTCCCTCTTCCGCGCGATGTGGGCCATTCCGGCCGGCATGCTGATCGCCCTCGCGGCCGGCGCACGGCTCTCCCTCGGATTGGTTCTGCCGATCACCGCCATCGCCCTGCTCTTCACCTGGCGCCGGACGGGTGCCGCCTTCTTCTGGTTCGGGATCGGCGGGGCGGCGGGACTCCTGCTCGTCTACGGCGCCCCCATCGAACAGGCGAAAGAGGCGTTTCTCTTCAGCCAGACCTTCCATGTCGAACGGGGTGGCCGCGATCTCTTCCTGATGGGCGGATCCTGTTCGCGGATCGTACGCGCCTATCTGCCGCTGGCGTTGCTCTTTGTTTTTCTCACCCTCTTCCGGCTCCTCTTCCCAAGCGCCTGCCGCGGATCGCTGGCGGAAACGGCTGACGATACCGAGTCCGAAACCGCGTCTTCGGACCGGGGTACGTTCTGGCCGTGGATCTGGTTCTTCAGCGCAGGCGGCGTTTTCCTGCTGCATCTGACCTCCCCCCATCCGTATGACGACTACCAGGTTCCGATCATGGGACTCTTCGCAGCTGCCGGCGCAGCGTGGCTGGGACAACTCGTCGGAAACGGCCCCGTTCGTTCCCGACTCTGCCTGTTCTGGGTTTGCGCCGCCCTGCTCGCCTCCTTCGGTTCCCCGCTGATCCAAACGTGGTTCACACATGGACTCGACCGGTTCTGGGTCATCAGCAAGAAGATGCCCGATCTGGTCCAGATGCGGGAGGCCGCACAGGAGATCAGAAATCTGACGGAGAAGGATGAGACCCTTCTGACCCAGGATCTTTACCTGGCGGTTGAAGCCGGCATGAAGGTTCCGCACGGGCTGGAGATGGGTCCTTTCTCCTACTTTCCGAATCTCACCGATGAACAGGCCGCGCGATACCACGTCTTGAACCGCGCCGGTCTCCTGGCGCTGCTCCATACGGCGCCGTGCCAGGTCGCGGCCTACAGCGGATACGGCTGGGCCATCCNNGGCCCATCCAGTCACCGGTGATGGACCGGGTACCCGATTCCGATCGGCAGCGTTTCCTCACCCTCCTTGGGCAGCATTACGATTACGTCTCGGAGATCTCCGACTTCGGGCAGAACCGCACCACGCTCCTGCTGCTTTCCCGCCGCAAGCCGATCGCCCCGCAGGATGCCAATCCGTAACCGACGAGTTTTTCATGTCCGTTTCCGTCACCATCGACCATGTGATTAAAACCTTCGGCTCGTTCAAGGCGCTGAAGGAGATNNTCACTCACCATCCAACCCGGTGAGCTGTTTTTCCTCTTGGGTCCCAGCGGATGCGGAAAAACGACGTTACTGCGGAGCATCGCCGGATTCTACACGCCCGATTCCGGACGGATCCTCATCGGCGAACGCGATGTAACCCAACTTCCGCCCCATCGCCGGGACACCGGGATGATGTTCCAAAGCTATGCGCTCTGGCCGCATCTGACCCTCGCGGAGAACGTCGCGTTCGGCCTGGAGATGCGCAAAATCCCGAAAGCGGAGATGGAGCGCCGCGTGATGGAGGCGTTGGACCGCGTGCACCTCGCGGACCGCGCGAAAGCCCGTCCCAACCAGCTTTCAGGCGGTCAACAGCAACGGGTCGCCCTTGCCCGCGCGCTGGTCATCGAACCGCAATGCCTGCTGTTGGACGAACCGCTCTCCAACCTCGACGCGAAACTCCGGCTGGAGATGCGCATGGACATTCGGCGGATCTGCAAGCAGGCGGGATTGACCGCGATCTACGTAACGCACGACCAGAAGGAGGCGCTTTCCATCGCCGACCGTCTGGCGGTCATGCGCGCGGGTGCCTTGGAGCAGATCGGAACCCCGGCGGAAGTCTACCGCCACCCGGTCAACACCTTCGTCGCGGGATTCATCGGCGAGGGCAACTTTCTTCAAGCGGTTGTCCGCGACACGAACGACCGCGCGATAGTCGCGGAGACCCCCTACGGGGCCTTCACCGCAACCCGTTTCCCCGCCAAC
>DBXN01000117.1:13754-44827 GCA_002309585.1 Verrucomicrobia bacterium UBA1211 | reverse complement strand
GGAACATCCAAGAGCCAGGTCTACCTCGGTGAGATCGCGCAACGGATTCTGACCCTCCAAGCGGACGAGTCCCACCCGCCTTTCGAGCTAAAGGTCTTCGAGATCAATCCGCAACAGGATTCAACACCCGTCGGCGCGGCGCTCCCCTGCTGGATCGCGCCGGAACAGATTATCGTCACCCATGATTGATCTCCGAACGGTACGCCATATCGTATGGGACTGGAACGGCACGCTTCTGAATGATGTGGACGCCGGATTGAACGCGGTGAACCGGATGCTGACCGCGCGTCGGATCCCGCCGCTCACGCTCACCCGCTACCGCGCGATCTTCGGATTCCCGGTGCGTGACTTCTACCGAAAAGCGGGTTTTATCCTTGAGCGGGAGGATTGGGATGCGATGGCGGCGGAATTCCACCGCCTGTTTCTGGAAGACCCTACGATCCGGCTCCATGAGGACGCGGCGGAGTGGCTACGGCGGATCGCGGAATGCGGGATTCCCCAATCCCTCCTCTCCGCCTCGGAACAATCGATCCTGACCGGCATGCTTGACGGTTACGGGCTGCGCCCCTTCTTCACCCATATCTGCGGCGTGGACAACCTCAACGGAATCTCCAAACTCGATCTCGGCCGACGGCTGGTCACCGCCATCGGCTTGCCCGCCGACACCATTCTGATGATCGGCGACACCCTGCACGACGCGGAGGTCGCGGATGCCCTCGGCACCCGCTGCCTCCTCATCGCGTCCGGCCACCAATCCCTCGCCCGTCTGGAGGCCTCCGGCAGGGAGGTGATTCCCTCGCTCAGTTCGCTTGGAGAATCGTCAGCATTTTGCGGTCAAGCTTAAATCCCTCATACGGCTCATACGTCACGTCCGCACGGTTGCTGTCGGCCACGCCGAATGAACCGTTGAAATTCCACAAGGCCCACGGGATATCCTCTTTTTTCAAGGTTATCAAGAGATCCTTCAGCCACGCCAAGACAATCGGATGGGGCGTCTTGTTGTAGGAGCCGAACTCCCCGACCATCGTGAAGACCCCGGCATCGCGCGCGGGTTTCCACGGGTCAAGCATGGTCCGGGTCAGATACGCCTCGCCGCTCTCGGTGTTCGGCGATGAGAACCCGGGCACCGCCGCATCCCATCCCGTAAACCGGAAGGTTGCATTGGTCTCGCCCCATGACGACGTGAAGGGCATAAACGCCATGCGTTCGCCGTCCCGCACGGAGAGCTTAAGCGCCTCCGCCCAATCCCCCTCCGTGATCCGGATCGTCAGACGGTCCGCCGCCTTCGGCAAGGTAAAGGTCAACGGATCAAGCGTGACGCCCTGATGGCAGCGCCAACGCTCCTCATAAACGACGTTGGTCCAGCCCGGCTTGAATCCCGGCTCATACACACGGTCTGCAACCTTGACGCCATCCGCCTCGACCACGAAATGCGCCAGTGTGGAGATCTTACCCAACTGGAGCGTCCACTTGCCGGCAGGCGCGCGCTCAACCGTAAACGGCACATCCCACGGTTTCTTGGTGGGTCCGTAGAGCGGCGAGACAGAGGGCAGCGGCGGCCATTGCGGATCGGCCTTCGGGGTGTTGACCCAAGACGCCATATAATGGGTCAACCCAAAGGGCTGATACCCGCGCATCGCCTGTCCCACCAGCCCCTTGTACTTAAACAGGCCGACACACGGTTTGCCGCCCCATTTCAAACCGTCCGCGATGATGAACCGATCGGGATCCTCCCGATGGATCGCCGCGATCAGCAGCTCGCAGACGTGCGTGTACGCCTCATCGGATCTGTCATCCGGCTCGTTGAAGAGATTGAAGCTCATCGCCTCATTCGGAATCCCCTTATACCGTTTGGCGAAGAACGCCCAGTGCTTGCAGCAGACCCTCTGCGCCTCCGGATCGGTGAAGAGATCGCGTTCTTCCGCCGGCTTCGCGACCGTATACCCCGGCGCGCGGTGGAAACAGAGCTGGACATGGATGTTGTACTGCTTGCCCCATGCCACCGCCTGATCGATCAGCTTAACCCGCTCCTCATCGATCTCATCCCAATCGCCATTCTTGATCCACAACCGGTAATCCATCGGCAAGCGGACGAAGTTGAATCCGAGCTCGTGGATCGCCTTGAACTCGCGCTCATGGAAACCCGGCGTCCCCCAACTTTGTTGGAACATCCCCAAAAGATTGAATCCGCGCCACTTCTCCGCCGGCCGCCAAGACTTTTCAGCCGCCCGGGAAACGCCCGCGAAAACCGACATCGCCGCCAACAGACACAAACTTCTCCGCATGGTTTATCTCCTATAGTTGCGGTTTAATGGTTGTACAGCCGATCGCCGCCATCGCCTGGGTGAGGCGCGTGAACTGCTCCTCATCCCCATAGGTCCCGACGATCGCGCCCCCTGATCCGGCGAACTTCGCCGAACACCCTACCCCACGCGCCGTCATCACCATCCGGCGATTCGCCGGCGCGACATTGAAAATCCTGTCCCGGAGATCGAAGTTCGCATCAATCAGCGCGTTCAGCCGCTCGGGATGGCCCGCCACCAGCGCGTCACGCGCCTGCTGCGCCAGATCGGCGAATTCGCTCATCGCCGCGACGATATCCGGTTTCTTCTCCTCAAACAAAACCCGCAGTTTCCGATGATAGGTCCCGGAGATTTCCGCACGTTTCGGATCGAACGAAATAAAGAGCTTCGGCAGGATGCCGACATCCAGCCGTTCATACCGGCCGTGCTTTTGCGACTCGATCAGCGAGCGGTCAAAGTCCATGAACACCAAGCCGTTGTAGATCTGGATCACGCGGTCCTGCAACCCGCACTGGATGCCGAGTTCATCCCGCTCCGCCTCCAGGCAGAGCGTCGGCGCCAACTCCAGCGGGATCTCGATCCCGTAGAAACTCTGAAGGGCCTTCAACATCGCCGTGCAGATTGCGGAGGAACCGGAAAGCCCAACCAACCGGGGGATGTTGGACCGGTAACGAACCGTGAAATTCCTTTTGGGGAGCTGATACCCGCACGCCCCGCAATATTCGAAAAAGAGCTTGCTGATCGCCTTCAACAGCCGGATGCCGCCATAGTAGCCGAAGAGCTGGATATCCCGCAGCAGATCTTCCGGCGAATCGAACGTGGCGTCATCCACATCGCCGGGGATGAAGCCCAGTTCGGGGGTTTCATACATCGTCACCTCGGAACAGAAATTCTTGAAAGTGAACGAAAGGGTCTTTCCGAAATACCCGTCAGAAGGGTTTCCAACCAAACCGGCACGCGCATACGAACGGGTCGTCAACAACATTACTCATCTCTCCTTCCGTTATCCAAATCGCAAAAAAGAACCATCATCCGTTGAGGGTTGAGCGTTGAGCGTTGAGGGTTTCATTCTGAAATTCTAAAATTATGGAATGATGACATTAAGCCATTATGGAATTTCACTCCGCCACATTTTCATAATGCCATAATCACCCCTTCGTCATTCGCTCTCGTCACTCGTCACTTCCCTCTTCCCTCTTTAACCCTTTAACCTTTTAATCTTTTAACCTTCCACACATCCCCACTCGTTCAACGTCTTGAGATACCCCTCCGGGCGACCGATGTCGTGCCGCTTGCCGGGATATCGGTACGCGTAAACCGGGGTGTCGGCCATTGAGCGGAGAATCGCATCCGTCAGTTGGATCTCGCCGCCGGTTCCGGGTTTCTGCGACTGCAACCAGGTGAAGATCGCGGGCTGGAGCAGGTAGCGTCCGGCGATAACCAGATCAGAGGGCGCATCCGCCACGGCGGGTTTCTCCACAAGCCCCGTCAGCCGCAACACGCGATCGTTTTCCGGGAGGTGCGTTCCCGCCACAACCCCATACCGGTAAACCTGATCGCGGGGCACACGTTCCACCCCCACCCAAGAGGCATCCGGGGCGATCTGACGTGCAACGGAGGCCATCTCCTGCGCGCAAGGGACAGGGCTGTTCACCAGCGCATCTCCCAAAAGAATTAGGATCGGCTCGGATGTGCCCTTGAAAAGCGACGCCGCCTGAAGGACCGCATGTCCCAGCCCCCTCTGCTCCATCTGGTCGACAAAACGGATTTTCCGCGACAACGCCTCGACATGGGAGATCGCCGCATCGATCTCGGGCTTGTTCCGCAGCCGCTCATGCCAGATCGGCTCGACCGAAAAGTGTCGCCGCAACGCAGGCTTGTCCGGCGAGGTCACGATCACGACCTCATCCGCACCCGCCGCCAACGCCTCTTCGACAATCCATTGGATGGCGGGTTTCGCCCCAACCGGCAGCAGCTCTTTCGGAACCACTTTTGTGGCGGGCAGAAAACGCGTCCCATATCCTGCGGCCGGAATAATCGCTTTCATCGCACCTCCAGGCCTATCACAGCCGACGCTTCTTCACATCCGGAATGAAGCCCGGCGCACAGGCCCAGGCGAGGAACCACGTAATCAGCACGGCGGGATCACGGAACGGCAGATCCCCCAAGGAATGGGCGATGGTTCCGAAGGTCCCGACGATGACCGCAATTGAAACCGGCGATTGCGAATAGAGCATCCGGGGGAAGCCGACCGGCTGCGAGGTCTGGACCGACTCGCGGTAACGCTTCCACATCGGCACCACGGCGGGAATGGCGGTCAGCAACGCGCAAAGCGCGAGCAACCCGAATCCGACCCATCCCTGTTCCGCCAAGAACTGCAAGGTGTCGTTGTGGACATTCGCGCCGCCGATGATCTGCATCTTCTTGATCTCTTGCGGCGTCATGTAGAGGAACTGGAAGTGGGGATACCCCCAGCCACCCACACCGAAGATCGGATAATCGTGGTGGATGGAACGCGCCACCCGGGCATGGTACTGGCCCCGACCGGAGACACGTTCCATGACGGCCTCGGTTGAGAGGGTCCCGAGTTCGCGTTTCAGACTGTCGGTCGCGAAGATCGTCAGCCCCAAAGCCACAAACGCGGCCACCACAACCAGCGAGGTGAGGATCTTCATCTTCGTCGCGGACTGCGCCTTCTGCCATCCACCGAAAATCATGTACACCCCCAAGATGATCAGAATCAGGACCGAGAGGATGATGGCCGCCCGGCTCAAGGTCGCGATCGCCGCGCAGAAGTTAAGGGCGATCGGGGCCAGCATCCGATGCGTCTTGCCGATCGGCTCATGCTCATCCATCACCGCCAGGCTTTCGGTCACGGCCGGCCCGACCAGCTTACGTCCCGCCTCGTGGAACCAAAGTCCCGCCGAAAGGGCAAACAACAGCGTGAAGAAAGCACCGCCCACATTCGGATAGCCGAAGGTCGAGAAGAAATCGGAAAACTTCGCGGAACCCCAATAGACACTCGTCGCGCCGGTCATTCGCTGGACAAAGCCCAACACCGCGAGGGCCGCGCCATTCCAGCACATCATCTCAAACAGAACCCGCTTGCCCCGTTTCAGCAGACCGTGCCGGACCGCCAGCGTCGCGCACAAAACCGGCGGGAACCAAAGGAGGAGCGACGCATGCTCGTCCGGAATACAGCAGAACGGCAGTGTCGGGAACGGCGGCGTGGGCGGGATCCACTTGGCCGTCGCCGGATCCATCCTCGGAAGCCCCGCCGCGTTGAACAGCGGAATGATCAAGAGAATGGTCAACAGCAGCGTTGTATAGAGCAAGGGATCACGCACCATCTTCCGCCAGACGCGGTAACGGGCTTCACCGATGGTCTCGGTACTCTTCGCCTGCGGGAAAAGAAGCGCGGTCTCCAGCATCAGGATCACCATCCACGGAATCACCGGCAACAGCAAATCAGGCCGTGTGCCGCCGTGGATCCAACCGTATCCCGCGACCAGAATAAACACCTGAATCGCCAACCCGTTCCTGACAAAGAAATTCATCATGGTCATCTATCCTTTTAAAATCGTTCCGTCTGGAGAAAACGCGCCAGGGCGTCCTGCCACTCCGCCATCCGGAAACCCGCCTCATGGAGCCGTGCCTTCTCCAACCGGGAATTCGCGGGACGCGGCGCCGGACGGGGAAATTCGGCGGTGGTGCACGGCTGAAGCGGACGTTTCACGCCCGCCCGCTCGAAAAGGGTCCGCGCAAGGCCATACCACGTGGTTTCACCCTCGCAGGAACCATGCACGACACCGTTGATCGGATGGTCCAACAGCCACGCCAACACCTCCGCGACCGCATCGGTCGAAGTGGGGTTGCCGATCTGGTCATCCACCACCTTCAACGGCGCGCCGGCGGCATCGGCGCCGAGTCTCATGAGGGTATGCACAAAACTCGGTCCGCCCGAACCATACAGCCAGGCGATCCGGAGGATCGTGTGACGGTCGGGAAGGACCTCGGCGATCGCCCGTTCACCCGCCAGCTTGCTCGCGCCGTAGACGGTCGCGGGAGCGGGCTCGTCCGTTTCGCTATACGGCCGTGCCGCATGCCCGTCAAACACATAATCGGTCGAAATGCCGATGACGCGGGCGCCGGCATCCGCCGCCGCGACCGCCACATTCCGACTTCCGGTCTCGTTCAGCAGGAAGGCCAACTCCCGTTTGCTTTCGCAATCGTCCACCTTCGTCATCGCCGCGCAGTGGATGACTGTCTCAGGCCGGAATGTCCGCATTGCCTCGCGCAACTGCGCCGGATCGGTCATATCCACCTCCGGCAGGTCCGCGACAAACAGCTCATGCCCGGCAAGCCGCCGTTGCAGCGTCCGGCCCAGCATTCCCTTCCCGCCTGTGATCAGCACCCGCATCCGTCCACCTCTTTCCTTCGGGACTCAGTACCGATAGAAATCGGGCTTGAACGGCCCATTCACGGTGACGCCGATGTAATCGGCCTGCTTCTGCGTCAATGTGGTCAGCTTCGCGCCGATCTGGCCGAGGTGAAGCCGCGCGACCTCTTCGTCCAGCTCTTTCGGCAACCGGTAGACGGCCACATCCAGCTTCTCGCGCCACAGTTTCATCTGGGCCAACACCTGATTCGTGAAGCTGTTCGACATCACGAAACTCGGATGCCCCGTCGCACAACCGAGGTTGACCAACCGTCCCTCCGCCAGCAGATAGATGCAGTGTCCATCCGGGAAGATGTATTTGTCAACCTGAGGCTTGATGTTCACGCACCGGATACCCGGCCACGCCTTCAGCCCGGCCACGTCGATCTCGTTGTCAAAATGGCCGATGTTGCAGACGATCGCCTGGTCACGCATCCGGCTCATGTGCTCGGCGGTGATGATGTCGCAGTTGCCCGTCGCCGTCACAAAGATGTTCGCGAACGGCAGCGCCTCCTCCAGAGTCGTCACCTTGTAACCCGCCATGCAGGCCTGGAGCGCGCAAATCGGATCGACCTCGGAGCACCAGACCTGCGCATGGTTGTTGCGCATCGCCTCGGCGCACCCCTTGCCGACATCGCCGTATCCGCAGACGAAGGCGAGCTTGCCGGCGATCATCACATCCATCGCCCGCTTGATGCCGTCCACCAGCGATTCACGGCACCCGTAGATGTTGTCGAACTTCGATTTGGTCACCGAGTCGTTCACATTGATCGCCGGGAAGAGCAGCTGTCCCGCCGCCTCCAGCTGATAGAGCCGGTGGACACCGGTCGTGGTCTCTTCGGAGACCCCGCGCACATGGCGGGCGGCTTCGGTGAACCAACCGGGTTGCTCCGCGAGCGTTTGTTTGATCAGCGCGTGGATCACCCGCAGCTCCTCGACATCCGTCGGGACATCCAGAAACGCCGGATCCTTCTCGGCCGCCGCACCCTTGTGCAGCAACAGGGTTGCGTCGCCACCGTCATCCACGATCAAATCCGGTCCCTTCCCGTCCGGCCACGTCATCGCCTGTTTCGTGCACCACCAGTAATCCTCAAGCGTCTCGCCCTTCCAGGCGAAAACCGGCACACCCCGCTTGGCGATCGCCGCGGCGGCGTGATCCTGCGTCGAGAAGATGTTGCAGGAGGCCCAGCGGACATCCGCGCCCAGCTCGACCAGCGTTTCGATCAGCACCGCGGTCTCAACCGTCATGTGCAGGCTACCCATCACCCGGGCACCCTTGAGCGGTTTTTCCGGCCCGTACTTCGCGCGGGTGGCCATCAGCCCCGGCATCTCTTTCTCACCGATCTCAATCGCCCGGCGGCCCCAATCGGCCAGCCCGATATCCTTAACCTTGTACGTCATCATCGACCCCTACTGTTTCAACCCGAACGCTTCCCGCAGTGCCTCAACCCGATCAACCCGCTCCCACGGGAACCCGTCACGCCCGAAGTGGCCGTAGTTGGCGCTCTTCCGGTAACTCCATCCGTTGGGCTTCGTCAATCCCAAATCCTGAATCAGCATTCCCGGCCGGAAATCGAAAATGCCGCCGTCCAGCAGCACCTCGGCCAGCCGCTCCTCGGAGACCTTTCCGGTCCCGTAGGTGCTCACATTGATACTCAACGGCTTTGCCACGCCGATCGCGTAGGCCACCTGGATCTCGCATTTGTCCGCCAAACCCGCCGCCACGATGTTCTTCGCGGCGTAGCGGCAATAGTACGCCGCCGAACGGTCCACCTTCGACGGATCCTTCCCCGAAAAAGCGCCGCCGCCATGCGAACCGACCCCGCCGTAGGTGTCCACGATGATCTTGCGCCCCGTCACGCCCGAATCGCCGCACGGACCGCCCACCTCGAACTTGCCGGTCGGGTTGATGTAAAACGTCGTGTTGTTCGTCAGCATCCCGGTATCCTTCAGAAACGCCCGGGCCGCCTCCTCCAAATCCTTCCGAACCGTCTCGATCGGCACCGACCGGGTCTGGTGGGAAATCACCACGCTGGTGATCTCCCTGGCCTTGCCGCCGTCGTGCAACACGCTGACCTGGGATTTGGAATCGGGACGGAGATACGGAATCTCGCCGTTTTTCCGCAAAGCGGTGAAGAACTGAAGCAACTGGTGCGCGTACATGATCGGCGCGGGCATCAGCTCGGGTGTCGCGTTGGAGGCATAGCCGAACATCATCCCCTGGTCGCCCGCGCCCTGCTCTTCCAACGTCGCCTTGCTGACGCCCTGGTTGATGTCCGGAGACTGGCCATGCAAGGCCGAGACATACAGGAACGAATCATAGCTGAACCCTTCGGACGGGTCGTCGTATCCGATATCCCGGACAACATCCCGCGCGATCTGCTGCGCGTTGATCCCCTCCAATCCCGAACCTGATATCTCCCCGATATTACAAACCAGGTTCGTGCCGACCGCCGTCTCGCACGCGACATGTGAAGCGGGGTCCCGCTCCAGACACGCATCCAGAATCGCGTCCGAGATCTGGTCACACACTTTATCGGGATGTCCCTCCGAAACGGATTCGGAGGTAAAAACGTGACGTGAAACTAACTTACTCATGGTTCTCCTTAGCGGCCTTTCTCGGAACAGTAAGTCACCAACTGCCCCTGCTTAAAAAAGGTCGTTTCTACTATACCAAAAGATGGGGCGATGGACAATGCCGTTTAACGCTCTTCCGGAATGGCACCCGACCGTGCCGCGACCCATCCGCCGCGCCGGTTTCCGGCCTCAGCGGCGGCTTCGAGCGTCGCCCCGTTTAGATAAGCCGCGATAAAGGCCGCCGAGAACGCGTCACCCGCGCCGACCGTATCGACCACCGGCTCGTCATCGCAGGCGGGCGAGCGGAAGAGCGTGCCGTCCGAAGAGGCCACCTGGCATCCCTCGCCACCCAGCGTCGTCACCACGATCCGCAATGCGGGATAACGCGCGAAGAGCGCCGCCGGGAAGGCCTCAATCGAATAGGACTCCCCCAGAAGAAGCGGCCCGAGCCGGGCCGACTCCTCGTCGTTCAGCTTCAGGATGTTCGCCGCCCGGAGTCCCTCCTCCACCACCTCCCGGCTCCAGAACCGCTGCCGGAGATTGACGTCAAAAAAGCGGACCGCGTCGGGGTACGCCTCAAGGAGACGTGTGAGCGTGCCGTGAGAAACCGGATGGCGCATCGCCAGCGTCCCGAAATAGAAAGCGCGCGGCGGGGGCGGCAACGCCATGTCCGCGGGAAACGCGATACGGTCCCACGCCACATTCTCTTTGATTTCGTAGGAGGGAATGCCGTTTTCCAGCGTCACGAGAACCGTTCCGGTCGGATGGTCGGGATCGGTGAAGAGGTAGGTGTCATCCACCCCGTGCCGCTTGACCTCCGCACGTGTCCGCGCCCCCAACTCGTCCGCGCCGACGGCGGAGATCATCCCCGTCGTCAACCCGCACCGTCGGGCGTGCGCGGCGAAATTCAGCGGCGCCCCGCCCAGATACGGCACGCCGTCAATCACATCCCACAAAACCTCGCCAAAAACCCAGGTATCCATTTTACAACACATCCTTTGCGCTTTTCGGAACAGGCCGGCGGACCGCCTCGACGGCCTCCCCTCGGTTGGACGTCCCGCCCGGCCGCATATACCAGTAGGCGGTAGTCGCATAGTTCACCTTCGTATCCTGCCAGTGCCACATCTCCATGTCGAACTGAATCCCCTTGGTAAACGGAATCGCGTCCAACACCCGGTTCCGGGTATTGAGGACAATCGCCGCCGCCGTCGCGCCCGATCCGTTCGGTTGCATCAGGAACGGATGGCTGAAAGGTTCGGGCCGCCCCCACGCATACCCATAGTAATCCTCGGAACCGGTTCCGACAAACGAGGGCGCGGTCTCGCCATCGACGAAGACCTTCTCATCCCCCTCGCCCCACCACTTGTCACTGCCGTTATAGAGCGTCAGGGCGGTCCCCAAGAGACGTCCCGTACCCGTCAGCGTCACATAGTTCAGGTCATGATGCGAACCGTTGATCCGGGTCGGATGTTTGGCGTATTCCGTCCATCCCGCGCCGAAATACATGCTCCTCGCGCCATCCCAACGATAGGGCGCGGTCACCACCTGCGTGTCGGAGAGAACAATCCGCCCCGTTCCATAGTTGTGGATCGTCATCTCGCAATCGCGCTCAAACGGCATCACCCAGGCACAGGTCATCACCCCGTCCGGCGTGACATCCGAATACCAGGAATGGCTGGCGGCGAGCTGGTATCCGGTCCCGAAGAAATCCCCCACCGGCACCCAGACGGTCCGCTCGCCGTCAAAGGTCAGCGACAAAACAGTCGAACGGAGGGCTTGCCCGTCATGCCCACGGTTCACCGACAGGGCGATCTGGCGGATCGCGGCGGGGCCCTTGAAACGGCGGGTCAGGGATTCACCCGGCGCCAGGGTCGCGTCAAACGCGGTCAACGCGCACGGCTTCCCCAACAGCCCTTTGTCGCTGCCAGCCAGCCGCCGGTTTACCTCGTCGATCGTGACCCGCTCGCGCTGAAGAACCGCCTTCGAGAAGGACTCGACCGGCGTCCCCTGTGGATAGCGCCGCGCCTCAAGATTGTAGTAAAACGATTCCGACCGCTTCTCGGCGAATTGCGTCGGACTGGTGTACATCACCTTGCACGATGCGGCGAACGGGATCGGGAGGTAGAGGTCATGGCCGCGGTGCAGGTAATCGGTCCGGGGCGAGACGGAGGAGGAGAGAGGCGCGCCGCAAAGGGCACCGCCACTGATCACATCCAAAACCCGTCCCTCAACCGCCAGATTCCCGTCAATGTAAATCCGGAGCGTACCGGTCCCATCGGTGCCCGCCACCGTCACCCAGAAACGAACAATCGCGCCCGGTCCCTGGAGATCAGCCAAAACGCCCCATTTCTTCCCGTCATGCTCCTCAATCCGGACGAACTGGGAGTGATCGTCATTCGCGAACCAGTCCGGCTTGTCCGCCGTCGTGGTACGGCGGTCATAACTGCTGTAAAGACGGGTTGTGAAGGGAACCGCATCGAGATACGAGAGTGACTCCCGATCCGCCAGATCCATCAGCAGCGAGGCGAGCGAAATCCCATTCCCGCCGCGCATCAGCGGAACCGCCTCGCAGACCGGCGCAGGCCCGCGATCCCGCGTTTTCACCTTGGCCCGCAACACGGGATCGTCCAACACTCCCGGGATCACCACGTTGTCCAGCGCGATCCAGGATTCGAAGGCGGCCCTGAGGGTGATGAGATCCAGCGTGTAGGAACGGGTGCGGTCCAACGCCTGAAGCGCCTCGGCGGGGAAGCGGCACGCAACATACCGTCCGCCCATCTGGCCGGTACCGGGACAGGTCAATACAAACCGGCCCGTCCCGGCGTCGCGCAGGCAGAGTCCCACCCACGCCGACTGGCTTTTGTCGGCGGCAAACGGGATATCGGCCTCCGATGCCGGCGCCTTGCTGTCGATGTTCTTGCCCCAGACGAAATCGAAAGTCAGGTCCCCATCCTCCGTCAGATGAAACGCCGGGGATCGGACCCATTTAACATTCAGTCCCTGATCGATCTGCTTGGGTTTCAGAAAACTTCCCTGCTCATTTTGGTCTCCGGGGTAACCGTCCGTCGAGCTGAAAAACAGGTTATTGCCTGGATCCTCCGGCAGAATCTTCCCGCCGTTGATCGTCTTCGGCATGTCGATCACGTCAGCGGGCAAATCGACCCATGCCCCCTTTCCTTCCGCCGCTCCGGCATCCCAAACCCGGTTATGCCAGCCCTGCATGGAACGGTTGTTGAAATCAAAGACCGTTTCCGCCGAAACCGCGCCCACCACCGCCAACACCAGCCAGACCCATGTTGATCGATTCATCACCATCTCCTTTTCCCTTTCCTTACGGAAACTCCGGATAATCCGGAAAACCGTTGAGCGTTGCCCTGCCGTTACCCGCTCCCGGTTACCTAAACGCGATCCTCGCAAACTGATAGAACCCCAAGTACCAGATCCGGAAATCGTGTCCACCGTGGATCTCGCGCCAGATGTAGTTCTTCCCGTCAGTCACGGCGGGACAGACTGCCGGCAGGTCCTTGACCGCATTCGACGCGGCCTTGTAGGCGACGTTATCCTCCAACCCGCAGATGCTGTACAAATAGCGGATGGGCAGATTCCCCTGGCGCGCGATCTCCGCCGCCACCTTATCTTTCGGATTGGAGGTCGGCGCGGCGGAGAAGGCACCGAACCAGGCAAAAAGGTCCAGACAGGAGCAGATACCGATGTTGATGGTCTGCATTCCCCCCATCGAAAGCCCCGCCATCGCGCGGTGGTCCCGATCCGGCACCGTGGCGTAGTGGCTGTCCATATACGGGATCAGGTCGTTGCGCAACTCCTCACCAAAGCGGTAGAAGGAGTGGAAATCGGAGCCCTCCTTGCCAAATCGCCGGCTGGAACGGCCGTTGGGCGTGACGACGATAAACGGTTCGATCTCCCCTTTCCCGATCAACTGATCCATCATCCGCTGGATCATCGACCGCTCACCCGTCATCCCCCACTCGCGCTCATCCCCGCCGATCCCGTGCATCAGGTAGAGGACGGGATACCGTTTGTCGGCGGAGTAGCCCGGGGGCAGATAGACAAACGCGGGCTTCTCGACCGCCCCGCCGT
This sequence comes from Verrucomicrobia bacterium UBA1211, assembly GCA_002309585.1. GTDB lineage: Bacteria > Verrucomicrobiota > Kiritimatiellia > RFP12 > UBA1067 > UBA1211. Next base: position 31,411 of record DBXN01000117.1, on the reverse strand, counting down.
CGCCAAAGTAATCCTTCGAGGCATAGGTGATCCGCTCGATCCGCCCCTTCCGCTCCGCCGGTTCAAGATAGGCCCTCGGGATCTCGGTTATCTCCCCGACCGCCCTCGTCTCCTGCGCGATCGCCGCCCGGATATCCGCCTTCCGGTCCTTCTCGTCCACCGATGCCCGATCCCGCCACACATCTCTCCGGTAATCATACTCAACCCCGAACGCCGCTTCGATCATGCCGATCGCCTCGCGGAAGGTTTCCGTCCGGAAGGCGAAACTGTGGCGGGCATTCCGTTTCGACGCATCCAGGCCCTTAACCTCGAAACGCCCTCCCAAAAGATCCCGTATCTTCTGCGAGACCTCCTCAAGCGTAACCTTCTCAAGTATGACATCCTCCATCCCGGAATGCTTCACGGGAGCCGAGAAGGGACGCCCGGACCAATCGATCCGCGAGGGATCATCGGTAACGGCATAGTCGAACTCGCATCTTCCGCGTTCCGTATCCACATTCAGACGGAGATGCTCCGGATCCAGATTGCCCAGATAGAGAAACGCATCCAGCAACGTTCCCGCCGGCAGGGTGACATCAAACGGACGGTCCCATGCGCCCCCGTCCAGAATAAACCCATTGAATGAGACTCGGCAGTTCCCCATTGGACCAATCGTCTCATCCACAGGAATCCGTCTGTTGAGATAAAGAAGCATCTCCTCCAACGTCGTCCCTTTGAAAGACAATTCCGGAAGATTGATCCGGGTTAACGGTCTGGCCGTTTCGTTCCACTGATGGCGCAACGGCTCCACGCGGTTCGTGATCGCGCCACCGGGAAATCCCGAAAGACGCCCGCGTTCCTTCAGCATCTCTTCGCGGATAGAGGCAAATCGCTTGATCCGGTTTTCGGTCTCGCGGATTTCGTAACGAACCTGTCTCTGTTTCTTCTTCTCGTCCCGATCATCCGGAACTTCCGGGAAGGTTGCCAACTCGACTTTCAACTGTTCCAGCCGATTGGTGGCGGCAACGCGCCTGCGTTCATAGTCAGCCAACGCATCATCCACCTCATGGACATTGCGGTAAATAATGAACCCTTGGTTATTGTTTAGAAACGTGTCCCGATCGGGACTTCCCAATTCGAAGATCGACCCCTCACTCAATTCAAAGAAATCGGTATGAAACGAATAATGCGAACCGATCTTGTAGAGTTCCGGAATCGTCCCGCCCGGGTCGCACATATAGCATCGGCACCCGCTGTCCTCCAGCAGGAAATATTTTCCCCGCTGGGCATCTGGACTCAAGATACAGAAGAGGACCGCCGTGCAATTGGAGAAGGCCTCCGGCGGCAGGACGGTCGGATAGGTCCGGACAGTCTCGCCGGTGATCAATTTGAGGTTCTGTTGATACCCGACGGGCGTCGCGACAATATTATTCGTAAAATAATAAGGGAACGAAGGGCCATATTCCGGAACCGCATCACCGATTTCGGCGTGAAGCGTCAGCGCACACACCGCAAAGAGAATCATCCATCCGTATTTCATCTTCGGTTCTCCTGTACGCCTCATACGGCGCTCAATTATTTGTCAGCGAAGCGGGGCTGGGCCGTGCCGGGCGCGACGGGGACGGGCGTGTAGAAGACCAGACGCGCGTCCTCGACATACTCGAACAGCTTATCCAGCGGATAGTCGCCATCGCCCCTGCGTCCGCGATCCTTCCCGCAGGGGAAGGTGACATGGTAGGTTTCACTGTCCGCATAGCCGTCGATGATGGCGATGTCGAGCGGATAGTAGACTCCGGTGTCGGGCGGAACGATCAGGTTCTGCCGGATCAGCATGACGGGCTGGCCGAGGGCAAGCCATTCACGGATATGCCGTTCGTGCTGTCGGATGGATTCGTCATCGACGGTGAAGATCGCGGCCTTGGCGTTGCGGATATCCATCTTGGTCGCGAAGTTCTTGTCCCACTGCTTGTCGAACGCCTTTTTCCGGAGTCCAGCCTCATTGGCCAGCCGTCCCATCTGGTGGCGGAGCGCCTCCACATCGGCGATGCGGAAATCGGGACGGGACTGGGAGGGATTGGTATGAATCCGCGTCGGGTCGATTCCGCCCTTGACGTTCTTTCCCCCCGTTCCGGGAATCACGCGGTAATAGGCCGCGAGCGACATGAGGGCGAGGATGGGGTTGGCGGTGTCATGGACATTGTTGAAGACCTGGAAATGCCAGCGGTTGATGAAGAAGTTTCCGCGGATACGGTCGGTCAACAGCGGCGGCACCTTATCCGGAAGGGTCAGCCCAGGCAGCGTCACACTCTTCTCCGTCTCGCTGTAGGTCACGCCGTTGGCGTTCTTGATGTAGGCGCGCACATAGTAGGTCTTTCCGGGCGAGAGCCCCAGAATACGGGCGTCATATCGGTCACGGTGATAGAGCGGAAAGTGCTTCTTGGCGATGGTCGGCTTCGGCATCGTGTCGTAGCAGAAACCGTATTCGGTATTCAGCGGCTCGCCCCGATAGTGGATGTCGGCGTAGGCGCGGAAACTGGTCGGCAGCAGCTCGTTGACCCCTTTCAGTTCAATCTTCGGCAACAGGCTGTCCGCCAGCTCCTTGCCGCTCATCTTGGGACGGTTGATCGTGAGGTCGAAAGTGGCACCCGCCTTGGTGAATTTGATGTTGCGGATGGCGATTCCGCCGGGGATGAGGTTCGGGAGGATCGCAGCGGGATTCGAGTGTTCATCAAAGGTGTCGCCCTCCTGGAAGTAGGCGGCGTAGGCGTCTTTGGTCCGTGCACGGAAATAGGGATCGTCCGGACGGTAGGTATAGCACATGTCAGGCGGCCCCATCATCGGGGAGGTGAAGGTGACGTTGATGACATGGATCAGAAGACCTTCGTGGCCGAATGCCCCGATGGGCGGTTTCTCATCCTTGACGTATTCGAGATAGAAGAGATAGTTGGGATGGGTCGAGGGGATGAAACACCCCAACGCCTTATCCCCGGCGGGATTGGTCGCGCGCGGCGCGAGGGTATAGGTTCCGTCCTGCGTGAGGGTCGGATAGGCGGACGGCGGGAGAAAGGCCTGATAGATACAGCGGCAATAGGCGGGACCGGTCGGGCCGTAGGCCCACGGGAGGGAAGGGTCGCCGGGAAGACCGTCGTACTTCTCCGAGGCGTGGTAGAAATCGGGCGCCCCAAGCACATGCCCCAGCTCGTGAATCAGCGTGCCCGCATCGGAGGGATAGAAGATTTGGGGCAGGCTGTTGGGCCAGAGCGGATCACGCCACGGAATCGGCGGATTGTACATCCCGATCTCGTCCGACCCGTTGGGCTTTTTGGGATAGGCGCCGCGAAGCAGACGCTCCACTTTGGTGCGATCCAGCGACTTGCAGTAGACATAGCAGGTCACGGCGGTCTTTCCGGAGGGCGAGCCGACCAGATACGAACCCTTCTTCACATCGTTGAGCGCCGCCGCGCGCAACTGCGCGGCGCGCACGCCGCCCTCATCCTGATTCGGAAACCCGATGCGGTTGCTGAACGGATCGTGCTGGCAGTAGTAGCCCAAGGGTTGGGGCGCGGTGAAGATCCGGGAATAGGCGCGGAGACTCGGCCAGGTGATGCCCTGCGAATACTCCTGATAGTACTCCTGGATCGTGTGGCCCTTGATGGTCGAAAGCATCTCAACCGCCTCTTGGGCGTCAACCGTCTGGCAATCGGGAAAGGCGATGAGCACAAGATCGACAACGAACTCCCCCGTGAAGACCGGCGTGGTCCGCTTCGGGGCGTAACTCTGCGTCGAAATCTTCTCCGCAGGCGTGCTTTGAAACTCACGCGGAACCGATGCCTTCCCTTTCGTCCCCGCGGGGCGCTGCTGCTTGGTCGGCGCGGCAATCGCGATTCCCGCCAAGACCATCATTCCCGCCGCAACACACTGTCGTATCATTGTCATATTCCTTGCCTAATCGCGTTGAGCGTTGAGGGTTTCATTCTGGAATTGTGAAATTATGGAACTATGGCATTAAACCATTATGGAATTTCACACTGCCACATTTTCATAATGCCACACTGCCATATTACCATATTTCCATAATGCCATAATCACCCTTCCCTTAACCTTACCTAAAGTACTTCAGCTCCACCGGCGGATGTTCGCGTTTACGCTGCTCGACATCCTCCAACAGGGCCTTGATGGCGGCGTTAAGCTGGACATCCACCCCCTGGACCGTCTGGTTCGGATCCTCCTCGACGATGACATCCGGCTCGGCGCCGTACTTCTCCATGTCGCGTCCGTCCATCAGGAACCAGCCGCGGGATGGCATGCGAAGCTTGCCGTAATCCAACAGCGGCCGGTCGTTGGTCGCGATCACCCGCGCGCCGGTCGTCACACCGACCACCCTTCCGCGTTTGAGGGTCTTGATCGCGTGTGTGAAGATTTCACCGTTGCTGGCGGTGGTCTCGTTGCAGAGGACCACAATCGGCTTGTCCCAAACCGGCCTTCCCCAATACCCGCACAGATAGGCGGGCGGGGAGTCGCGGAACGCCGCAAGCGAGTGGGAACTGCCGCAGAGCACCTGCAGGATCCGGTCGGCGACAAATCCGCCGGAGTTGTCCCGCACGTCAATGATCATCCCGTCATGGCCGTATCCCTCCGAGAAGATCTCCTCCTCGAACTGGTAGTAACTCGCCATATCCATCGCGGCGATGTCCAGATACCCGAGGCGGCCATCGGACATACGGTGGACCCGCTCCCGAAGTTCATCGGAATAGGCTTTCTTCATCAGCTTGCGGATGTCGGAATAGGTCGAGGTCCGAATCGGCAGCGTCCTCGGCGCGGCATCACCCGTCTGGACCGTCAGAACCACATCCTGCGTGCCAAAGCGGTTCAACACCTCGCTCACATCCTGACCGGCTGCGACCGGATGGCCATCCACCGCCAAAATCAGATCGCCGGGCTTCAGATTCGCCGCGCTCTGGTCGGCGGGACTTCCCGGGATCACCCGCTGGACCTTCCACCCCTGCCCCACATGTTCCGGATCGAACAGCACGCCCAAATGGACAGTCGTGATGGACCAGGACTGGAACGAACCGCCCCGTTCCCACTCGCTCCGATAGTCAGGCGTGGCATAGAAACCCAGATGCGAGGCGTTCAACTCGCCGAGCATCATCTGAATCACCCGGTTGAATACCGAATAGCACGGCGCATAGCGTGCCGCATAGCGGTACTTGTCCTTCACCTGGTTCCAGTCCGCGCCATGGAAGCCGCCATCGTAGAAGCCGTCGCGCAGCCTTCCCCACGCCGTCATGAAAATCAGTTCCTGATAGGCGGCGAGGTCGGTCACCTGACTGGCCTTGAAGGGGAATTTGGTGTTGAAATGCGCGGGGACGTTATCCGTCTTCCAGAGGATCCGGTCACCTTTCTTCACCCAATCAACGATATTCCCGGTCAGACCGGAGATCTTCTCGGGATTCAGATTGTCCGGAATCCGGATCCGGAAGGTGCCGCCGTTCGCCCGGTAGGCCAGCGTCCGGCTGTCATGCGAGAAGTAGGGCGCCAACCCACCCTGACGGACCCGGCGGACCCGCTTGTACAGATCGTTGAAGTCGATCACGATATCCTTCTTCGGCGGCTCGCTCTTCTTCTCCTCCGCCTTCTTCTCCTCCGGTTTCTTCTCACCGGCCGCGGGCGGCTTGGGCTGGGCCTGATCGGTGGCTTTCAGCAGTTTCTCCACAAACTCCTTCGGCGTATCCGTCTGCTCCGCCACAGAGCTCCCCTCCGGTACCGCCGCATCGCCGGCATCGACATCGGACTTGTTGTCGGAGACGGCCTTCCGGGCGCTCTCATGTTTCTTCGTGATGCCTTCCCGCGCCTCGTCCTCGGGATTCAGCCAGACATAGAAGATGTTGAACTGATCCGTATCGGGGCGGGACCCGGCGAAGGCGATCAGCTTACCATCGGGCGACCAACAGGGATCGCGATCATACTTGAAACAGCGCGAAAGATTGTAGGGCGGACGGGAACCGTCGATCGGAAAGATCCAGATATCGCTGTTAGCGTAGGGATCCTCGATCGCCGCGACCATCCACTTGCCGTCCGGCGACCACGCGTAATCACCCGCATCGGCCGCCACCGGCCCCAGGGCGACCTCTTTACCCTCCAGATCGCAGATGTGGATCCGGCCCAAGGGATCCTGCCAGGAGAGACGGGTTCCGTCCGCGCTCATCTTCAGATTCTCGCGCCGGATGTCATCATGGGTCAACTGCCGCTTGATGAACGAGAAATTTTCCCACCACTGAAGGCCGGCGTCCGCGCGCTCGGCTTTCCAGAGATCGATGCCATCCCCGCGGTCGGAGAGGTAAAAGAGGGTCTTGCCGTCCTTGGAGAAGAGGCATTCCCGCTCATGGGTCCGGCTATCGCCCTGAACGACATGCGGATTCCGGATCACTGTGTCCATCACGAAGAGATCGCCGCCCGCCGTAAAGGCGATCTGCATCCCGTTGTCGCAGAAGGCGACCGAACCGTCATAGTCATTGTTCCACGCCGCCTCATAAAACCGGCGGCGGGTCGGCGGCCGGCGGGTCGGGATGTTGGGCGTCAGGATGATCTTTTTGGGGTTCTTATCGGGGCTCCGGGGATCGATCCGGTAGAAGTCAAACCCCTTGCGGAACACCATCACCTTCCCGTTTCCAGAGAGGGTGGGATGAATGACCGAATCATCCGTGAAAAAGGTGATCTGCTGCTCGCTCTTTTTCTTCAGATCGTACTTCCAGATGTTCATGCAACCGTCCGCGCCGGAGACATAGTAGAAGCCCTTCCCGTCCGGCATCCACAGCGGTGTCCGGGATTCGGTGTCCCGTTTGACCAATGCGGTGAACTGTTTGGATTCGCAGTCATAGAGCCACACCTGGGAGGAGAGGGAGGAATGGGTTCCCTTACGGTAAAGGTCGCTGCCCTTGCGGGTGAAGAGCAGCTGTTTCCCGTCGGGAGAAAGCGAAGGCTCTGATCCCCAATCGTCAAAATAAAGTTTCGGCTCGCCCCGGCGGTCGGCGGGAATCTGGGCGATCCGGCGGGAAAAGCCGATCGGAGAGACACAGGTTCCCACAAGCGCCAAGAGGTCGCGCCCGCCGTTGATCCACTGATACGGGGTTGAGGATTCGGAGTGGAAAGTCACCTGCCGGACATGCTCGCCGTTGATGTCCACCTCAAAGATCTTATCCCCGCCGTCCCGATCACTGCAAAAGGCGACTTTGTCACCGTTCGGGGAAAGCACGGGCCAGATGTTCTTCGAGGTGTCTGTCTGGAGGGCCACAGCGACACCCCCCTCTGTCGAAGCCTTCCAGATCGTATCCGCCCACTCGAAGACGAACGTCTTGCCGTCTTTTGAGAGTGAGGGGCGCGACCCCAGATAGATCCGCTCGGAAAGCGGCGGTTCCGTGACCGACGCGGAGAACCCAGCCGCCGCGCACGCGGCCAACACACAAACACCTGCGAATATCCGTCCCGTTCTACTCATTTGTCTCATGCTCCCTCATTTGATCAAAAATCGCCAAAGCCCGCAACGCGGACTCAACCGTCGCCTCCGGCGCGATAACCGAAGGTTCCACGCCGACCGCCCGCAACGCCAGGGCGGTGGGCTGTCCCATCACGGCGATGGGAACGCCCCGCAACGTCTCAACCGGAAACTGTGCCGCAAAGGACTCCACCGCCGACGCGCTCGCAAAATAGATTGCGTCATGCGCAGGCAACGCCGGATAGACGATGCGCTCGTTCCGGTAGAGAACCACATCCGACACCTCCGCGCCCATCTGGGCCAATGTCCCAGCGAGGAGCGTGCCGGCCTTTCCGGAGCGCAACCGCAACACCTTACGGCCCGTCCAATCCATCCCGCGCAACACCTGCGCCAGGCCCTCCGCGCTGTAATCCATCGGCGGGGTCAGATCCGGCTCGATTCCCGCCCGGCGCAGCGCCGCCGCGCTTCCCGGCCCGCACGTCATCACCTTCGGAATCCGCCGGAAATCGATACCCGCCGAACGGATCACCTCCATCAAACAGCCCACCGCCGCGGGCGAGGTCAACACCACCCAGTCGTACCGGTCAATCGCCGCCACCGCCTCCCGCGCCTCGTCGCGCGGCACCAGCCGGATCATCGGACGGTAAACCGGCCGGCCGCCGAGATCGGTCGTGGCCAGCACCGCCTTCTCACGCAACGCCTCACTGCAGGTCAACAGAATCCGCTTGCCGCGGAAAGCCCCCAAAGCGCGGTCGAAACCATGCGCCGCGGCCGATCCGATGACCAGCAGGCCCGGCGCATGATCCTGCGGTTCCGCGAAGTGTCCATCCCGCATGCCGTCCAAAGTCGAACGTTCAATCCGCTCATCCTCCGCGCCCGCGTTGAACACGCACGCCGCCGGGGTCGTCTCCGGCCATCCTTCCTCCAGCAACTGAAGCGCGACATCCCGCGAAACCGTCACCGACATAAAGAGCGCCAGCGGGAAACGATCCCGGACCGCGCGGGAGACCCCGCCGATTCCCCCGCCTTCCATCCGTGGCGTCAGAGCGGTGAATCCGCGGGACTCGCCCCGGCGGGTCAGCAGCATCCCCGTCTCCGTCGTCGCGACGGTCAACGCGCTAACCCCCGCCCGGACCCTGTACGGCAGCGAGAGGCTTTCCAGCATCTCCGCCTCCTCCGCCAAGCGTCCGAAAAGGCCGGGATCGCCGCCCTTCAGCCGAACCACCCGTTTCCCCTGCCGCGCGTACCGCGCGATCAGGGCGGTAATCTCCGGCTGGCGCATCGCGTGTCCGCCACACCGCTTCCCGACGAAGATCCGTTGGGCGTCAGACGGCAGGAAACGCGTCAGCGTCTCATCCATCAGCACGTCATAGAGACAGACCTCCGCCTGTTCCAAATCGCGGATACCGCCCCACGTGCAACTCTCCGCCGAACCGACACCGGCGCCGACAAACCGGACCGCCTTCACGAAAAACGACCGCAACCGCAGGAACCGCTCATCGCCCTTCCGGAACGTCACCGCCAGATATCCCTGACCCTCCGGAACCGTCAATTCCGACAGCGGGATCCACTCCGTCACCCGCTCCGCCAGCTGTAGCCGGTTGAGTGCCGCACCCGCCATCAACAGGGCATCAAACGCACCGGCGTCCAGCTGCGCCAACCGGTCGGGAATCGAGCCCCGCACCGGCTTTGTCACCGCCTTCGGAAACCGGCGTTTGCAGCACGCCTCACGCCGTTCGCTGCTCACCCCCACCACCGGCGCCTCGGGGAGATCCGCCATCGTCCGTCCCTCGGGGAGAACCCACGCATCCCTCGGGTCCTCCCGCCACGGCAGCCAAAACCAATCCAAATCCTCAGGGACAGGATCGGGAAGATCCTTGGCACTGTGGATCGCGCAATCGATCGTCCCTTCACGGAGGGCGTCATCCAATTCACGGGTGAAAAAGTCCGGCGGCGAAACGCGCAGGTCGGTCGTTTTGTCCCGATCGCCGACTGTACGGAACGTCATCAAGTCAAAGCGCAGAAATGGGAAAAGCGCCGACAGCTTCTCCAACGCCTGCCGCGTCTGAATGACCGACAGGCGACTGTCCCGAGCCCCCACTTTCATCTGCATTCCGTTCACCACCGATTCACCCTTGCCATTCGACGGTTGAGGGTTGAGCGTTGAGGGCACCACGCGACACCCTCTTCCCGTTCCCCATTCCCCTTTTTACTCTTTTAACCTTACCACCGTTACCGGCCCCAGCAATCCGGCGCTCTTCAGCGCCCGGTTCGCGGGATACCCCCCGACCGAGATCCAGGTGGGACGCTGGTCGGCCGGCAGCGCGGCATCACCCACCAGACGGTTGAGCCAACTCGTGCAGAGCTCCACCTCCAGGGTATTCTCCCCGGCCTTCAGCAGCCCGGTCACCGGCACGGAGAAGGGCTCCGACCAGACACCGCCCGCATCCTGTCCGTTCACCCGCACCCGGGCGATCTCGCAAACCTTTCCGAAGGCGAGCGCGACACGCTCCCCCGCCGCGGGAAGTTCGGTCTGGAAGGTAGTCCGATAGATCACCTTGCCGGAATAGAAACGGATGGCGGGATCCTGATGTTTGGAGAGATCAAAGAGTTCGGCGGTCTTGACCGGCTGCGCGGGACCGCGATGAAGCGGATCGGACTGGAAGGAGAGCGTCCATTCCCCTTTCAGCGGCAGCACCGTCTCCCGCGCGGCGTTCTTCCCGGTACGTCCCCCGGCGGGCTTGGAGAAGACCACGAAAAGACTCTCATGGGGCGCCAGGGTCACGACCACCTCCGTCGCGTCACCCGCCGCGCGCCAGACCGGCGCCTCGCGGATCTCCCCGGTCATCGCCTGCCAATACTCGGGAATACGGCCGGCGGCCCGGAAGAGCACCTTGTCCGACAACGGCGCGTTCGACTGGTTGGAGAGGAAGTAGACATCGGCGTTCGGCATCGTGCGGTGCGCGTAAGCCAACGGCACGCCCGGCGTCACGGCGCAATCGGTGATCGACCGGCGCATCGCGAAGACCTTCTCCAGCGGCAACCCCCACGCGATGGTCCCCTTCCCGACCTGACGGAAGAAAACCTGTTTTCCATCCACATTTCCCCAGAGCCGATCGGCGATTCCCTTAACCGCCTGATCCGCCGCAGGCTGCCCCGCCAGACTCGGAGAACGCAAGGGTTTCGGCCCCATCACAAAGGCGCCCGCCTGAACCAGCGCCTCGATGCGCTGAAGCAACTCGGGACGCATGGTCTCCAGATTCGGAAGAACCAGCACCTCATACCGCGTCCCGTGCGGCAAGACAAGCCTTCCCACCTCATCCACCGAGGCCGTCTCACGCAGAACCTCACCGTTGATGTAATCGAACTGGCGTCCGGAGGGCGGCGCGGGATCGGCGATGCCGGTCATCTTCGGCGCGTCCTCACCGATGAAATAGGCGATATCCGCCACGTTCAACCCCTGCTGCAGAAGGTAGTTGACCCGCTTCCAGTAACCGGTCAGAAGATCCATCTGGTCGAACCAGGTGTTGTGGCGGTTGAACTCGTTGCCGAACCAGGCGGTGATGCCCGGCGCGCGCTCATACGCCTGATGCGCATAGAGATGCAGCAGGGTCGCGTTGATGCCTTCAGCGAAGAAACGGTCGGCACGCGCCTTGAGGTCGGCAGGCGAACGGGCGAAGGGCGATCCGCCGCAGGTGTTGGATTCGCTCCAGATCAGGCGCTTACCGTAGATGTGCCCGCAGCTGGAGGCCGCGCGGTTCTCGATGTCACCCAGGCTCCCCTCGCTCCAGAACTCGCCCGCGATCCCGTCCGACTGGCCGCCGTATTGGAGAAACTCACCGGGAAATCCCCAGTGCCCGTAGCACTCCAGCCAGGTCTTCATACCGTTCGCCCGGCTCGCCTCGCGCAACCCGGCCACATAGGAGTAAGCCACCTCGTCCGCCACAAACCGGCGGACATCCCACAGGAAGCGGTCAGAATCCCGGCGACTCCCGACGGCGATCCCGAAAAAGGCCGGCAGATACGGGGTCGGGTCATATCCGAACGCCGACTTGAACCTTGAAATGAAACCGTCGGTAAAGTTCTGTCCGCCCACCTCGTAACTGTCCAGAACGGTTGTCGTGATCGCCTTGCGCGCCCCGGACGGAGTCCGGTCGAGAATCTTCTTGAGGTAACTGGCGAAATGGAAGGCGACGTGCTCCTTACTCATCTTATCGACTTCGTAGCCGGTCGCCTCCGGTACCGCCGCCGCGTTCCGGGTACGGGTGGGGGTCATCCCGATCCGCAATACCGCCCACTCCCCCGGCGGGACCTGCCACGCCAAACGGCCTTCCGCGCCCAGTTTCCCGGTGAGGATAACGACCTTGGCGGGATCCACCATCGTTCCCGTTTCGGCCTCGGCCTCCTGCGGCCACTGGTACTCGTTCCACATCGGGAGGGGTGTCTCGAACATCTTCGCAAGGGTTTTCTCATACACCGACGCCACACCGGGCGCCCCGGAGAGTTTCACCGCCGCGAATCCGGCCGCGGCGCCCCCGCCCTTTTTCAGCGTCACGCGGAAACGGGTCGACTGAACCGGGGCGAAGGTCAGGACAACCGGCGCGAAGGGGATGAACCCGACATTCAACGCCTTGTTGTTCCGGGCGAACCCGCTTGAGACCACCGGCTTGAAGACGCCATCCACCTCGGCGGCGAGTTCGATCGACCCCGAGACCGGCACCTCCTTCAGCGTCACCACCAGCGACCGTGCGGTGAAGGGTTTCGGCGCGGTCAGTTCGACCGTGAAGGGTTTACCGTCCTGGACCTCCAGCGGACCGTTTGAGGCGAGCGTCTCGCCAGCCCCCGCTGGCAACGGATAGGCCAATACTGCGACATCCTGATACTCATCGGACTTTCCGCCGTCAAAGACTGGCTTAGGCAGGAGCGGCCCCTGCTGCTGGGGACCCGTCACGTGTATCTCGGAGTGGACCAGACGGCGCATCGCGCGGTCATGGGTGATCCACGGTCCACCGGACTGGCTCCAGCCCGGGGAGTTGAAGAGACCGATCTCGATATCCAGTTTGGCGGCCGTCTCGAAGGCGGTTTGGAGCGCCTTCCACCACGCCTCGGAAAAGGTCCGCACCTCGCCGGGCTTGTTCCCGCCCTCGCCGACATCGCCGATATAGGCGCGGTCAATCCCTGCGCGCCGCATCGCCTCCAGATCCCTGCGGATCCCCTCTTCGGAGATATTCCCAGAGAGCCAATACCAGTAAACCCCCGTACGGACTTTCCCAAAGGGATCGCGGAAATCCCGCATCATCTCCTCGCGCGGAGGGTTGGTCGGCGCTTCGTTCGTCTCTTTCGGCATCGGATGGGAGAAGGCCAGCTGCTTCCCCTCCGCCGCCGAAACGGCGGACGCGGCAAGCGCCAACGCCATCATCCCCGCCGCAAAAACCAACATATCCCCCACGCCCCGCGATTTATCGTTCCGCTTCATCAGCCCCATTCCCTTCTTTACCGCTTTTGCAAGTCGTAAGAAGTTTAGCAGATTCCATCTTGAGGGGCAACAGGCGATTAACCCCGCGATATCGGGATTTCGCTCCGGGATTTCGCTCCGCGATGAGATCCGATAATGGGGTCGGATGGAAACCGATATAGGGGGCGAAAGATTTGAATATCTGCAATCTTTGGCCCGAATCCATATTGTAACCAATCCAACGTTGTGTTACTATTTTTCATGTTAAGAACGAAAAGGAGATCATTCGCGAAGTCGCGGAGATAGTCTCCCGGCTTCCTATACGGTGGGGTCTGTCGGTACGGACCGCGCTCATTTATGCAGGGTATTTGGCACCCGCCGTTGAGGGCGACGATTTTTTTGATGCCGTCGTTTCGATTGATTCGGCGATTGGGCCGCAAGCGTTCCTGAGTGAGCCATTTTTAAACCGGTTCGGAGCTGATTCACATGAAAACACGATCAACAAGGAGGCGATTCATGGAGGCCGGGATGATGGCTTTGCTGGCGCGATGCCTGCGGGCGGAGGAGGATACGCCCCGAGGCAAACCCTTCAGGGTCGCAATCATCGGCTATGGCGAATTCGGCGCGGAGTATCTCGTATGCTGTTTAGATCTCCAAAAAGAATCGATTGTGGAGGTGGCCGCCATTTGCGATATCCGCGGCAGCACCATCAAACGCGATATTCTCAAGAGACAAGCGACTCCCGAACAGGTTTCCGCCTGCCATTTCTATTCCGACCCCCGGAAAATGCTGAAAGAGGAGGCGGGACGGCTGGATGTCGCCTTTGTCTGTTCGCCTGACTCCCTCCACCGTGAACATGTCGAAGCCTGCTTGAATGCAGGTCTTCATGTGTTCTGTGAACTCCCCTTGGCTGATAACGTGGCGAACGCGCGATCTATGTTCCAGACCGCCAAACGGTCCGGACGCCTGCTGTCCGGACATTTTTATTCCGAGCCGTTTCCCGCCTACCGGTATGTCCGGGATGAATTGATACGGCGGCACAAGATATTCCCTCCCGTCACCTACCTCCGGGCGGTCTCCCCCAATCCATTATCTTACGATTTTACTCCGACGGAAGAAGTCTACATACGGAAAGTGGAGAACACCTACAGGAAAAAGGGCACATGGGGGACGCAAGAGGATCTGAAGGAATCGCCCTTCCAGTCATTTTATGAACTTGTAAAATGGCCGATAATCCGGAAATTCGGAATCGGAAGCGAGTTGCGGGCCATCTATGAACATGTCGGGATGATGCTTGATTTCATGGGGGGATTGCCCGTTTCAGTTTCCATGCGGGAGTCTCCGAGTGATCCCCGTCTTCTGCCTAGGGTCACCCTTTTCCGGTTCAAAGACAACACGCTCGCCGAGTCTGTCCTGTTCGGTAACCATCGATTCCTAGACCTATTTGACAGAGACGGATGGCAGATCCATGTGTCACCTTTCCACCCCAAAAACACGTATGTGCGGTGCGGATGGCGGTTTAATCCGCCTGGAGAGAAAGGTATCCTTGGCAAGCAGATTGACATGTCATATGTCGATTACATGGACTTAAGAAGCATCATCCAGTGGGAAAGCAATCTCCCTGAAGCTGAAAAGAAGCGGGAAGAGGAGAAACTGGAAGAGGAGTATCGCCAGTACGCGGGGGAAGACAACGTCTGGCAACTCCCCGACTCCATTATCAACACCCGGAAGGACGGGGCCTATAGCCTCCGAATGCGGGAGACACTCCTCTCGTTCTTCCGGAAGACCGACACGCCTGACACCGCTTTCGCCGAGAAAGCGTTTATCGCCCAAGTCATCATCGATGGCGTGGAACAAGCCCTCAAGACCGGCAAACCGTTCACCTTCTCGCCCGAGATGTTCGCCCTCCCATAATCCCGCGCAGGGCATCTCCGGTCGTTGTTTCAGCATTGATCATTTTCAGGTAGGTTTCCGCCAAGTCCTTATCGATGGTTTCCTCATTTGAGAATGGAGAGATAAAACGGATAGCACCTGCTGACATCTTAACGGGTGAGACTTTCCGGAAGAGCTGTTTTCTTCCGTCCGGCCCGTCCTCAAGCCATCTTGTGAACATCGAATTGAACCGCTCATCTTGCTTGACGGCTTCAAGAGCTAGAGGCAACACCCTCTTTTCATCGGCATGAATGGCGAGTGCTCCTTTCAAGCGGATCTCCGACAATTCACCTTTGCCGCATGGCGGCATGTCGAATGAAATCTCGTTCTCGGATGTTGAATAGAATCCGAATGGTCCTTCTCGCCTACCCATATAAGCCGGATAACGCCACCGTTCATCGTCCAAGTAGAACAGGCCGTTCTTATAGTAAACCGGAAATGCGCGGTAATGTTTATGACCGTCTTCAGATGAATGGGAATTGAGGATCAGAAACAATTTCTCGAATGTCCTTCCCCCATATATATCAGGCGGAAATCGAACACACTCATACCATCCGTTTTGTCGGCGGTAGTCCATATCCCCATCGCCGTCTCTCTTGGGCTGAGAGGCGGCCATGCGACCCCTATATGCCGTATCAGGCAAAACAGCTCCAGATCGCCTGAAATAGATTCTTTTCTGGCAACCGTTCGGATTGAGCAGCGTGTACATTCGGTTTCCGACGATGGTATAGATGAAAAGCAACCCGTCATCGTCCGGCCCGACATAGATCGAACGGTCAGTGAAGAATCCGGTATTTACGGAAACCTCTTTGACGGCATCCGCACCTTTTTCCCGAACGCAAAGACGGGCGGTGACATTCGTCATCAGTTCCACATAAAGCGTTTGGGCATTCTCAAGCGGAGCGGGTAATGGGCCATTGATGGCGTAACTCTCCCAAATGCCCACACGTTCCTCAAGTGTGCGTTTCACCACCTGATTGAAAACATCCTTTTCCTCTGGCGTTTTTGCGAGTCCGCCGTATCCCCTTATCTCCGACAATTCGAAGAAGTCAAATGTCGATTCCGTCACCACATCATTGACCGTCTGCTGTGCCGAATACGATTCGAACACCAGCGCATGGGTAAAAAGAAGAACGATGATGTCAGCCCAAAAACATCTTCTTACAACAACCATTCGTCAACAGTCCTTCCTGTTCGGCCTCTTAACACGTGATCACCATTCAACACCTTTTCATGCCGCATACCATATCATCTTACCCGCAGGGTGGACAAAACGCATTTTCATTCTGAAATTATTTCTCCTTATCCTTATGCGGACAACAAGATTCGGTTTTCATGTTTGACAGAATTCAGAAGTCATCTCGTTTCTCCGGATCATGTTCCTCGTGCAGCCGATGAATTTGCTGGATCTGCCACAGCACTTCATTTAACTGAATCTGACAAGAGGGCAAATCCGAATGAATGCGTTTACGATATTGATTATTCATTCTCGCCCAATCCTTAAGGCGCGGATCATTCCGTTCAGGCCGGGGATGGCTGCGCAGATAGTCCGACAAAGAGGTCACTTCGTTTGAGTAAAGATTGATAGTCTCCCTGATTTTTGAAACCTCCTGTTTTGCCGAATCTTCATTCCAATAATACTCTTTGAGCCTCTGCGACTCGACATTCAGCGTTGAGTTCGTATCACCGATCCTGAAAAAATCGGCCGGTTCAAGCGCCGCCTCATTTCCATGTTTCCTCAAAGCGGCGAGAGGAATATAATAAAGTGCATCCATTTCATATCGTTTTGTGAAAACAAAACCGAATCCGGATTCATCCTTAGGTCCAGAAAGCAGCACAAACCGCCCCTTCATGCTCTTCGGGTGGAGGACGGTAAAGAGAATGGCTGTATAATTGGTACAAGCCGAATCGATGTCCGTACTGAAGGTCCGTATATGCGCCCCGTTTGGGAGAATCCGTTCCCGCTCGTATGCTGAAACGGCCACAACGGCATTTGTTTCGGAACACCAATATCTGACGGGTTCCGGAATCGCCACACGCGCACAAAAAATGAGCAACAGCGAGATCCCCCTCCATAAACGATTACCAAGGATATCCGTTCGAACCATACTTGTCCTCCTCTCGGCCCAACCTATCTTCTGAAAAAAATGTGTCAATCCCTTGAGCCGACGCTTCAACCGAATAGAACGGTTTCGAGCAACTCAATGTGACTGTTATGAGTAATGACGCATCCCCGTTATATGAAGATGCAGAATAAGTTGTTGCCGTCACGCCGCCATGAGGGGGCGGAAAACTGTCTTCGCTTCCTGACAGAAAATCGCTCGTTGATCGACCCAATTTGGGCAAGCCTGTATCGTTTGGAAAGTGCTTAAAATATGAATTGATGACGATTTTTCCCTTCACACATTTTCCAAATCCATTCATTTGCGCGATATTGACATAGACTGGCGCTTTAACACCACGTGTAAGTTCCCATCCTGCCGTCCCATTCACGGGGAATCTCTTTTGCAGATTTGTGGAAACGTTGGTGATCGGCTTTCCGTCACAGTCCGTAACATCAATGGAGATGTGCTTCATATGAAAAATTGTCCCCGTTAATGTCTTGCCGTCATCAGGAAGAATGACGACACTTGCCCATAGTGCTTTAAACCATCCCTGTATTGTTGCGGCATCTCTTGGGCTTTCCGAAACAGGACGAATTATGATCAAACCCAATGGGTCTACATTATTGACCCCGTTGTTCCCGCAGAATCCATACAGATTCCCGCCACCCTCCTCCCCGATCGGGTCGCGGTT
>DBXN01000117.1:4308-13541 GCA_002309585.1 Verrucomicrobia bacterium UBA1211 | reverse complement strand
AAAATCGCGGTCGCCCCGCGCCTCCGACTTGGGCTTTGCGTGCTGTTGATCTCTGATCTCTTCATATTCCAGATCATCGGGCATGACCGTGCCGGGGAAGATAATGACGGGGACCATTTCTCCGGGAGGCTGTGCTTGAACATCTGCTCTCATTGGGGATCCACATAAATGCTTTTAAAAGGTCGAATCGGCGTGTCGGATATGCCTGTCGCACTACCCTTTTTCTTCGTCAGTTGTTCGTTCTCTCGCATGCGTTGCTCCCTTCGTTAAACATTTCAACAACATCCCTATAATTCTCCTTCCTCACGCCTACATCGGAACAGTGTTTTATCAGGCTGGCGATATCTACCCCAAGTAATTCCGGAGATATTTTTTCAACGCTTAAACCCTCAAAACAGTCATATCTCAATTCAGAACAATCTTCGCTAAGATATAAGTAGTTTTTGGACGGCGTATAAATAATCTCAACACGCGGCTGCAAGGGAATCAACAATGTCTTTAATCCCAATGCATCAACCCATCGTGGATATACATATAGTCTGCCATACATGTGCAAACACCCTATATAAGCACCTATTCCATCTTTTTCACCCGATAAAATCCGTTGCCACAACACTTTACATTCGGATTCGTTTAGCCATCGTATAGAATTACTATCCTTTGGCATAGAATAAAAACCTATGCCAAAACACGGCACATCGTCATCGGAACGAGATAACACACTTCTATCATCCCCCATCAAATACAACGCACCACGTCTGGCAAAGAGTCCCAAAAGCATCCATAAGGCAATCATTCCGCCTATAGCATAACGTATCACTTTTTTCTTGATTTTCACATGCACCTCCTTACTTGATTTTTCGCAAAAGCTCTCCATTTGAATACATAGTCTGCCACTCTGAATACTCCCAAGTGCCTGTTTCACGCCACCGCAGAAAAATGAAAGGCGTTTGATAACTTATGTCATTTTGCAAATATTGCGCTGCACTGTATGACCTTATTGTTGCCCGTTGCCACCCCCCATACGAAAGCATATCATAGCAGACGACTTGCAAGTCTACATTGATTTTGGTTTTTATGTCTTCTAGAAATGCATACGATTCATGCTTCCGGCACCACGATGCAGTTCCAACATATGAATAATAACTTCCATAGAGGGCATAAAACAATCCCATTGACTCCCACTGATGAAATCTATGGTCAAACTGTGTCGTAAACATTCTAGTTAGCATTCCTCCTGTTTGCAGGTTAGCGCTAAAACTTGCTCTATGGGCAATGTCCCCTATTTCAACCTTCTTATTGGTCCCGTTTGGGTCTTTGGCCTGCAGTTGCTTAAGCACATTGTTGAAGAAGCTCCTCCGCCAATCAGGATGACTGGAAATCTCATTCGCATATCGCGACAAGTCAATATTTTGAGTCGTGTTGACGAGATAATGTTCTAATGCGTCCGCTGCAAAGTTATACCCGTTTTTGCGCATTTCCTCTATCTTTTCTCTTACCGCTTGCCGTGCCTTTTCTTCTGTCCATCCATATAGCCATGCCCATCTTCCATCTGTATCGGCTGTGTATGTAGTAGCATTGTTGCAAAACAAATAAAGATTGATGCCCCCGCTGATTCCCATAGGGTCTTCAGTCATCCAGCGCTTAAGGACCGGGTTGTAGAAACGGTAGCCGTAGTAGCAGAGTCCCGTCTCGCCGTCATGGTACTTGGTGGAGAACCGGTGCGGGAAGACATCGGCCATCGGACCGGACCGCTCCAGCGTCTCGCCGAAGTCGCCGTAGACGTAGGCGGCGACAACGTTCCCGGACTCGTCGATGTACTTGGTCACGTTTCCGTAGGCGTCGTAACACGGGAGATAGAACTGCCCGCCGACGGAGACGGCGAGGAGGCCGCCGACGCCGCCCGCGCCCTGCGGGGTGTCGGAAAGGTCCGGCCCCCAGAAGTACTGGCGTTCGGTGGCATTCGTCACGGCGCCGGCGATCTCCGTGACGGTCTCGTGGATGAGGTTCCAGCCATCGTAAATGAAGTCGTGGCGGCGGAAGGTCCGCCAGACGCGGCGCCCGATCGGGAGCGCCGGGGGCGGGTTGGTGACGGTCACCGCCGTCTGGAGGGTCTTGGATATCCGGCGGTGGCGCCAGTCGTAGCCGTTGATGACGCGCATGGCGCCGTCCGCCGGGGGCCATCGCGTGGCGGAGGCGAGGCGGCCCTCCGCGTCGTAGGCGTAGGCCCACGCGCCGTCGCTGTCGCGGGAGAGCGGGTCCGTGCCGGCGGAGACCTCGGCCCCGTCTGGGATGCCGTCGCCGTCCGTGTCGGCGGCGAGCGGGTCGGTGCGCCTGGCCAGAAGCTCATCCGCGTCGGACAGCCCGTCCCCGTCCGCGTCGCCCGTGCCGTCGCCGAGTCCGGAGATGTCCGCGAAACGCCCGGAGGCGGCCGTGTACGCGACGGTGTTGGTCCCGTCCATGAGGCGGGCCTCAAGCGGCGGACTGGCGCTTGTCAGGATGTCGCCGTTGAGGAGCCGCTCGGCGCGGAAGGAGACGGGGGCTGACGCGGAGCGCCCGGCGAGCGCGCCTTTCCAGACGAAGACCGTGGAGGTCGGGGACGCGGCGGTCCAGAAGAGCGAGGTCACGCCGGCCGCGTCCCAATTGAACGCGGGGACGATGCCGTGGTCCCCGGACCCGAAGGCGAGGGTGCGCCCGTCGGGGAAATCCAGAAGACCGCGCGAGAGGATCCGGACGCCGTTTGTCCAAAGCAGGTCGTCCGCCGCGCCGTGGAGCAGCCAGAACGGGTAAGCCGCGTCCGGCGGGGACGGGTCGAAAACGGCTGCGGGAACGGTTCCGCCCGCGTCGGCGGCGGCAAAGCCGAGCGCCGTTTCCGCCGGGCTGAAGGACGGGGACGGTGCCCCGGGGGCGGACCGGGGCGCGGCCGGCGTCTGGCGGGGCCGGTTGCCCGGCGTTTTGCCCCCGCCGTGGAGCAGGGCCGCCGCCGCCAGGACGAGAAGCGCGAAGGATTCCGCCCCCGTCCGCCCGGACGGACGCCTCAGGGCCGATCCGGCGAGCCATGCCGCCAGGGGGAACATCCAGATCAGGAGTGGGATCGCCGCCATGCCCGGCCCTTTCAGTTCAGGATGACGTGCAGGCCGTCGGCGAGAAGCCGGACCCTGACGGAGGGGTTTTCGGCGCCCGCGCCCCGGGCGGTGAGGCGGAACATGTTCCACCGGCTGTCAAAGGGCGCCGGGGCGCCGGTGAGGACGGGGCCGCCAGAGTCCGAGAACCCCCAGGAGAGCGGGCCGCCGTCCGCGCCGAGCCGGACCCGGCACGCGAGCGTCTCCGTGACGTTCGTGGCGGACGCGGGCTCCCCGGCGAGGAGCCGCCCCGAACGGTCGCGGGCGATCCACGCGCCGCACCGCCATCCGACCGTCAGGTCGGTCTCGTCAAGGTCAAGGGCGCCGTCCTGGTCCGCGTCGGTCCCGAAGGCGATCTGGACGTTGTTGGAGGCGTTCGCCCCGAAGGTGAACGCGTACCGGAACTCGCCGGGAAGGGATGACGCGGCGGAGAACGCGACGTTCGTGCTGACCTCGGAGTCGGGGAAGGGGGAGATGCCGAGCGCGGCCTCGGCCGGAGGGTTCGCGGGGGATTGGAGAACCGTCAAAGTAAGGACAATGAACATCAGAACCGCAATCCCTGCGGCATGAAATCGTCCAATGTCTGCAATAATCATCCCCCTACTCCATCAGTCACGTTCCAAAACAGACTGAACCATCGCACGGATCTCTTGCATCGATTCCCGAAACATCTCTGTTTTCCGATCCATCGCCTCCACAAACGGCTTGACAATAAAATGTTTAATCAGACTCAACGGAATGATCACAAAAAAGAGAAAACTGAAAAACAAAATTAACAAAAATTCCAACGGATCATTCATAATAGCCTTTTGTAAAACCGCTTCGCGCCATCGAAAAATGACGCGAAGCGGCCCTAATTCTACTTCAGGATCAGCATCGTCCCGTCGAAGATCACCGTCACCTGAGCCGGATCACTCATCGTGACGCCCTTCGCGGAGATGGCGGCCACGGTGTAGGTGCCGGCATCGGCTTTGCCCGCCGAGGCGATCGTCAGCGTGTCGCCGGTCGCGCCATCCAGCGCCACGCCGTTCCGGTACCACTGGTAACCCACGGCGCTGCCCGAACGGACGGAGAGGACCGCCGTCTCGCGGCTCTTGCAGGTGACATCCTGCGGCTGGAGGACGATCTCGGGGCCGTTGCCGGTCGAGACCGCGCCCGCATCCCGCACAAGGATGTAGAGAACCCTGGACGAGTAGGATTCGCCATTCGTGTCATGGGTCCAGTCGGAACCGATGTTTCCGTTTCCAGCGTTGGGGTCGTTACCGATACCCAGCTGCGGGACTGCGTTGGCGGGCCCGAACTGGTTGTAGGAGAAGATCGTCTCGCCCGCGCCGTAGTTGTGGACCTGCATCGAGCCGTAGCCGTACGCGAAACCGCCGCGGGTGTCGTCGTAGTCGAACCGGTCGCCCCGGCCGCCGAGTCCGGGCAAGGAGTTGCCCTCGGAGTAGTTCTGCGGCCAGAACTCGATGTTGCCGGTCTCAATGCCGGTGCCTGTCGTGACGTTCGCCCCCTCGGAGGCGTAGACGTTCATGTTGGCGACCTTCTGCTGATACTCGGCACCCCGTTGATAGATCGGCACACCGATCTTACCGATATCGTAGGTGAAGGCGTCCATCGAGACATAGACCCACGTGCGGACACCGTCCGTCGTGGTCAGATCCAGGCAGTACGCGATCCGGTCGAAAGGCGTCACACCGAAGTACTCCTCGTCAACCGTATAGAGCGTATCCTTGTAAACGGTGGCCGAGCTGAGCGGGATGTCCAGACGCTGGACCAGCCGGTAGGAACCGTCGGCGATTTCGGGAATCGAGGCGACGCCCGCAGGCGCCACCGTCTGTTCGGCCGTCAACGCCGTGACCGCCGCCGTGAAGGCTCCCTGGATGGAACCGTCCGGACGCGCCAGACCGTCAATCGTCACGGTATAGCCCTGTCCCGCCGTCAACGGGGAGGTCTTCAGCACCAGCCAGAGCGGGTTGGCCGACGACTTCTCGGCGCCGGTGACCGTCACATTACCGTCAAGGGTGAAGGTGGCGGCGGCGACTGCGGCGGTGTCCACCTCGTAGGCGAGACGGATCGCGATCTTGTCCCCGCTGGTCGAGGCGATCGTCCGCGTCACGCGGTTATCCGGCGCGGTCACGGGATCGCTCGCCGCCGGGATCACGAAGGCGTAGAACTTCGAAACCGTGTAGTTCCCCTTGGTGAAGGTCCAGTCGATGGCATCAGCCCGATCCGGACACTTGCCGATGCCGTAGCTCGCCCCCTGGTTCTTGTTGAACTCGTTGAAGCACCAGAGAACCTCGCCGTCGTTCCCGTTCCCATAACGGTGGACCTGCATGGAGCCGTGTCCGCCCGAACCGGTTCCGAAGTTCGTGTCGTTCCAGTCGAAGACGGATCCGCTCCCGCCCCACGTCGCGTCATACTGTCCGCCGGCGTAGTTGGAGGCCCAGAACTCGATACAGCCATTGGAGAAGTCATCCCCGCTCGTCACACCCGCCACGTTGGAACGGACATCCAGATGATCGACCGTCTGCCGGAAGTAGTAGCCGCCGAACGGCACGCCGACCTTGTAGGGATCGTCCGTGAAGGCGTCCATCGCCGTCCAGATGTAATTCGTCTGGGCCGCGCCCTCGGCATAGGTCTCCAGATAGTAACCCACCCGGGAGAAACCGCCCTTTGCATAGGCGGAACGGTTATCCACCTGGTAGAAGTTGGCCTTGGACCAGGCTTTGTCGTTGAAGTTCACCGCATCGGGAACCTGGTCGCAGGCGAAGAGCACCTCATACCCCTCCAGCATCTCGGCGCCAATCTTGGCGGCGACATGCTCACGGGCCGAGGTCTCGGTCACCCCGCCCGGCAGGACGAAGGCGTAGAGCTTGACCAGCGAGTAGGTGTCCCGGTTTTCCGCGAAGGTCCAGTCGGGATCGTTGTTCTTCTCGGGGTTCTGGTTACCGATACCGATACCGGGCTGACTCCCCCGATTGAAGTGCACGATGGACCAGAGTGTCTGGCCCGCGCCCCAGTTGTGGACCTGCATGGAGCCGTGGCCGATTCCGGTGCCGAAACCGGAATCGTTCCAGTCGTACTTGCCGCCATTGCCGCCCCACTCGTTCCCCGAATTGCCGGCCCCGTAGTTCGACGGCCAGAACTCGACGCAGCCCGTATCGCAGGCGTTAGTGTTGATGACCCCCTCCACGTTCGAGAAGACATCCAGGTTCGCCACCGCCAGCTGCAGCGCGTTCCCCCCGATCGGCATCCCGTACCCGTTCGGGTCATTGAAGGGATCCATCGCGGTCCAGATGAACTGCGGCTCATCCTGACCCGCCTTGTGCAGCTCCATGTAGAAGGCGACCCGCCGCGGGGTGGTGGCAAGGAGTTGACCGCGCTTGTCAAGCGCGTAGAGATTCTTCGCGCGCCAGGCCGCATCGTCCACCGTGCAACGGTTGGGCAGGTTGGGAATCGCGTAAAGCGTCTCAAACCCGGCGATCCGATCCGCGCCGATCTTCGCCGCGACCTCTTCCCGGTAATCAGTGGTGACCGGCTTCGCGGGACGGACCATCACATAGATCCGGCGGCTCGCGTAACCGCCGGCGTTGTAGGCGAAGGTCCAGTCCTTGCTGTCGGTGTGGTTGGAGAGCGAGCAGTTCCCGAACCCGATCGAGATGGCGTCGCCGCTCCCGTAGGAGGCGTCGCGACCGAAGTTGCTCATACCCCAGATGGTGTGGCCCTTGGCGTAGTTATGGATCTGCATCGAACCGTGGCCGCTGGAGAAGTAGTTGTTGTTCGGCGTGTCGCTCATGTCGTAATGGTCGTTCGAACCGTTCTCCAGAGCCAGGGTCTGCGGCCTGGTGTAGTCGCACGGCCAGAACTCGATGTTGCACCCGGTGGCGAAATCGCCTTGGGTGATCGAACCGCTGTTCGAACGCACCTCGGTGTTGGAGAGCTTGGTCAAGTGGAAAACCTTGTTCGCCGCAGTCGGAACCGCCAGCATCTTGCGGTCGGTCGTAATCGCGTCGAAGGAGGTCCAGACCCACTGCGGATAACCGCCGTAGTTCTGGAGTTCGACATAGTAGGCGATGCGGTCGAAGGCGTTGGTGCAGTCGGTCTGGTCGAACCAGTAAGCGTAGGGATCGCTGTTGTACTGGCTGTAGACAGGGACATCCGTCGCCAGCACCAGCTCATACCCGTCCGCGAGCGCGCCGACATTCGCCGTGATCACAGCCGGCAGCGGATAGGGTTCCACCGTCGCCGTGGAGCCCTCGGCGATGAGGTTATTCATGAGATCGCGGATCCCTGAGACCGCCACTGTCGCGCCGGCCTTCACATCGAAGGGCGAGATCGCCAGAACCACCGTCTTCCCGTCCGCCAGCAACCGCCGGGAACGGACCGTAAAGGCGTCGGAGGTGAAGGTGGCGCCGGTCAGGGAGGCGGCGGAGATCTCCTCCGAGAAGGTCACGAAGAGTTGCGTGCCCGCCGCGCCCGCCTTCGCCGAGGCGATCGTCGGGGGGGTGGTGTCGACCGGATAGCGGACAAAAATCCTCATCCGCCGGATCGAATAGCTCGAGCCATTGTCCATGAAGGTCCAGTCGGGGGAACCGTTGGGGTTGTTCCCGATGCCGAGGCAGACCTGGCTGTTGTCGTTCCAGTGGTTGAAGGCGAAGATCGTCTGCCCCGCGCCGGTGTTGTGGATCTGCATGGAACCGTAGGTGCCGGAGGTGTTGCGGCGGTCGCCGAAGTCATAGGTCGAGGCGTTCGCACCCGGTACGTTGGCATCGTTCGGCTCCTGGTAGTTGTCCGGCCAGAACTCGATGTTGCCGGTGATGCCGGATCCGGTCTGAAGCCCCTCGACGTTGCTGAAGACGTTCAAGTTGCTCAACCCCTTCTGGAAGTAGACCTGTTTGGAGAAAACTGGAACGGAGATCTTGTCGAGATCGTCGGTAAAGGCATCCATCGAGACCCAGACATACTGAACCGGCTCATCCGGCTTCTGGAGCTCCAGATAGTAAGCGACGCGATCAAAGTTCGAAGGGGAACCGGAACGGTTGTTCTCCGAATAGATCGACTCCAGCGCCTTGGCGCTGAGCTGGCCCGGCGAGGGGATGTCAAACGCATACATGAGCCGGTACGCGCCCCACTCGCTCTCGGGAACATTGGCCTTGTACCCGTAGACATCGGCGCGGAGGATGGCGGTGCTCGACCCGCTGCGGCCATCGGCGTCCGGAACATCTTTGGCCCTCACAATGTAGGTTTCGTGGGGGGACAATGCCGACCCCAGCGTCAAGGTCACGGTACGGGCGTCCGCAGCCAACGTCGCGGAGGTGATCGGCACCAAGTCAATCGAATAATTCGCAACCGTCTCGGCGGCGGCCTTCACCACCTCTTTGCTGAAACGGAAGGTGACTGTCTGGGTCTCCGCGGAGTAGGTGGCGGCGAAGATGCCGGGCGCCGTTCCGTCACCCTCCGGCGGCATGATCGTCTGGATCACGCCGAACCAGGCGCTGGCCATCAGCCGATAACCTTGCTCGCTGGGATGGAGGCCGTCGGAGGAGAGGGTGTCCGACGGATTGCAGGCACCATCCATATCCAGAAAATGGACCCGCTGCCCCTTCTCCCGATGGGCCGAAACCCGGTCGGCGACAAAGGGATTGAAGTACGTTTGGATGTTGTTGTTCCTGTCGGCATTGTCGGTACGGGTCAGGAGCGTCGTCGCGATGATGTGCGCGTAGGGCCGTTTCGCGGCGATCAGGTCAATCAGGTTGTCCAGCTGGTCGATCCGGTTGGCGAAATCGCCCGCGCCCGAATCGTTCGTGCCGATGTGCAACAGGACGATATCGGGATCGTCGATGTTATTCAGCCAGTTCGGGACATTGTTGTAGAGCTGCGAGATCACCCACCCGCTGTATCCCTCGTGATGGAGGGCGGCGGCCGGCATGCCGCTGGCGGGATTCCCGGTATTGTTTCCGACGAACCGGACATTGTAACCGGACTGGACCAACATCTGATAGAGCGGTTCGCGATACCCGCCCGGGACGCTCGCGCCATACGTGATCGAGTCCCCCATCGGCCATACCCGGATCTCCGGATTGTCCGCCGAAACCGTCAACACACACGCCG
>DBXN01000117.1:3516-4251 GCA_002309585.1 Verrucomicrobia bacterium UBA1211 | reverse complement strand
AAAATAAACTTTTTTATAGTAACACAACCGGCCCTCGGTGACAAGTCACTTGTAAAAGATCGGGCGTTGAGGGGTAAGCGTAAAAAAGTCGGATGGTGTCAGCATGCCGCGCGTCGCGAAACGTGCGGCATATTACTCCCCATTTCGTTTCCCGCGTTCGGCGGACGGGAACTAACGGATCTTGACGAAGAAGAGGAAGAGGAGCGGGGCCAGGATGGATTGGATCAGCATGAACCGCATCAGTACCATCGCGTTGCTCCACTTTTTCTGTTTCCGGAAGTGGTCATGGAGCGGGAAACGGATACTGTGCAGAATCTTGATGAAACCATACTGCTTGGCGCTGGCATACTCGCCCATCGCGGTCGGCGGGCGGACGTCAAAACCGAGCCGCTTGAAGAACCGGAGCAGGATCAGCTTCACGAGACCCGTCCCGCCGTTCACCAGCAGAACCGGCGCTGCGACGAAGAGCAGGAAAGGGTTTCCGGACACCAACACGAGGATGCCGATCAGCATGCCCAGGAAACGCGATCCGGCGTCCCCCATCAACACCTTGCTCGGTTCCGCGTTGTACCAGAGATACCCGGCGAGCGAACCTGCCGTAATCAGCGCGAAAACCGCCCACCGCGCGCCATCGGGATTGTGGCGGATCAAGAGATACAGGGCGACCGGCTTATAGCCAATCACCAGATAGAGCAGGATCGCCAGCGTGATCAGCGAGCCGAGCGAAAGCGTCCC
>DBXN01000117.1:3165-3511 GCA_002309585.1 Verrucomicrobia bacterium UBA1211 | reverse complement strand
GCCAAGCCGTCCACCCCGTCCGAACAGTTGGTCGCGTTCGTGCTGATCAGAATCAGGATTCCGCCGAAAATGACATACCACACCGCGGAAATCTTCCAAACGCCTTTGAAGAACGGGATCCAGTACTCCACCATCCCGTCGGGCCCCTTCGCCGCCTGATAGAGGCAATAGGCCGCGCCGAAAGCGGTTACCGCATCCCACATTCCCTTTCGCAACTCCCCCCACGGCCGCTCGCTCGCATCATCCAGATAGCCGCACAGCATGCAGACATAGAGGAAAAACAGGACCCCGTACTCCCATCGGGCAAACGGGACCAGCAGGACGATCACCGGCAGGATCAGCAGGG
>DBXN01000117.1:2723-3060 GCA_002309585.1 Verrucomicrobia bacterium UBA1211 | reverse complement strand
CCCGCCAGAACCGAACCGATGGACATCATCACCAAATAGGACGAGAACAACCGGAACGGCCCCCAAATGGCCGAAAGCCTTTCAGCAAATACCGACAACATAACCCAACCTCAATTCTCTTGAAAAAACCTTAACGTCCCGCCGGCGCCGTCATCCCCATCCGCAGGATGGGCAGGATCTCCTGGCGCAGCGTGGTATCGAGATCAAACAGGGCGAACCCCGGACATCCCGCGTTTCGAGCCGTGTTGATCTGGTCCACCACCTGAATCGCGTCCAGCCGGGACTCCGCAGCCGTCACCCCGATTCCCGGGACCACGTGCAACGCCTGTTTCCGGGT
>DBXN01000117.1:0-2647 GCA_002309585.1 Verrucomicrobia bacterium UBA1211 | reverse complement strand
GACTCCCAATCCTGCCCGACCGCATCCAGGCAGGAGGGATATTTCCCGTATACCGCCGCCGTCAGCAATCGCCCCGGAGCGTCCCGCCGGAGCGTTTTGCGGACCGTCTGGACAAAATCGGTTACCTGCGACGCGCGCCACTGGATGTAAGCCTGCCGGTAACTTCCCGACTTAACCTGGTCGGGCCAGGCGAGCAGCCGCTGCCCGATCGCGTTTTCAAACCGACTCTTCAGCGGCGCCCCGAAACAGGAGTTGAAATCGGGATAGCGCACAAAATCCAGGTGCACCCCATCGACCCGGTACTTCATCGCCACCTCTCGCGCCGCCCGCACCAGATAGGCTCGCACATCGGGGTTGGTCGGATCCAGCCAGGGGCGCGCCGCATCCGCGCCCAACAGCCACCCTTTCTTCCTGAAAACCGCGATCCGGTCCGCCGTCGCCCCCTCCGTCGAGAAACAGAGGATCCAGGCATGAACTCGAAGCCCCAGCGGACGCGCCGCCGCCACACAGGCCGCCAACTGATCCCCCTGCTCGGCGAAAACCTTCGAACGCGGCAACACATCACTCGCATAATGGGCGAAACCCGCCCCGGCTATATTGACGTAGAGATCCGAAAACCCGGCATCCTTCAACAGCCGACAGGTGCGCGTCCATTGCCCGGGATAGAGGCCCTGTCCCGAGTGGTCCCAAACCGCGCGGATCTCCCCTTTGCGGGGACGCTGCAACAGCCCGTAAATCTCGTGGCAACGGAACTTCATGTCCAACGCCGCGTTCCACGCCTCATACGCCTTTCCCTGCGCCAAGGCGCGGTCGGCATCGGCGGAGACCCGCGCCAGCGACTTCCAAGCCGCGACAGCCCGTTCCGGCGCGCCGCGCGCCACGCGCGGCTGGATCCGTTTCATCAGCGACTGGGCCCGCTTCAGTGCGTTTGCCGCCGCCGGACGCCAGAGGGAGGGATCATACATCGCTGCCAGCGCGAGCATCAGCCGGCCCTTCGCATCGGCATCCCCGTCCGCCAGTAGCACATGGGTCATCCAACATCCCGACGGGGAGAGCAGCCACGCCGGCTCGTCCGTCTTCGCCCCTGCCCGGTCATGCCACCAGGCGAGCACCTGCGACCGCCCCGCGACCGGCCTTACCACGAAGAGATTCTGTGAGGTTTGGAGGATCGTTCCCGGACAGCCCAACGGACGCGATTCGGCGAACCGCATTTGCGACCAGCGCCCATCGGTCCCGCCTTTTTTATACCCCTCCGTTGTCATTCCCAGCAGCGCCGCCAACGCGGGAGAGGAGGAGTAGCAGACCAGCAACCGCCCGCCCCGTTTCACAAATGCCGTCAACTCTGCCATCTGCGTAGCGGTCGGCATCGCCAAATAGACCAGAACCGCGACCTTTTTCTCTTTCAGCGTCACACCCAAAGTCTTGTCGTCGGCTTGGACGACCTCCACGCCGGCCTCCTGGTACCATCGGACAACATGCGCCGAAAGCGCGGCCGCAAAACGCCGCTCCGAAGCCGGAACCGACACATTCCCCGTAATCACCGCGACAGGCGCGGCGAAAAGCGGGAAAACGGTCCCCCAAAAAAGACAAAACAGTAAGAAAAAACGGCTCATGACTCCCCTTAAAATACGATTTGGGTACTATACGCCATTTGGCGGCGAAAAGCCACATGAAAAACAGTTAAAAGAATTCAAAAGTACAGGTGTCAGCGGGACACCTGTCCCGTTCGTCCTGTTTGCCCGCCCGTCCCGTTTTTGTACGACATTGCTGAGTCACGCTTCGGTCTTCAACGTACGCGCGCCAAACTTTTTCACGATTTACCTTGATTTCCCATCGATGGGTTGAATACAATATCTGTAAACGATTGTGAAGAATCGTTGACAAAATTAATGTTTTGACAAGGAGTTATGACATGAGCAGTCGGATGAGTGGCTCTTGGCGGCCAGTCTATATCGGTGCGGTAACGTTCTTATCCGCAGTCGGATGCGCGTTCGCGGAGAATCTCGCCGAAGGTTTTGGCCTCGTCGAGGCGATTCACGCCGGAAATGTGGCTCACGCGGATGCGGCGCCATTCAGGATGGACACTTCCATCATTTCCGGAAACTACTCAGGCCGGAATGCGAACGCCGTTAATCGGAGCGGCCCGAACTGCTGGGCACCGGAAGCGGTCTACCAGTGTGAAACATGGCATACTGACTGGAGTACCCATCCGATCATCATCCAGAATCTGGTTCCAGGTGACACCTATGTGGTCGAGTGCCACAACGAGGAGGCGGCGTTTGGCAACGCGGATACCCGTATTTTCACCATCAAAGTGAACGGCGAGATTGCCGTTGACAGCCTCGACATGGCGGCCACCTACGGTCAGTTTGTCGCCTGCTGTATCCAAAAGGCCACAACCGCGGACGCGAGTGGCACCATCACCATTGATTTGATCAATGTCAAAGAGAACCCCCGTATCGCCGGTGTCGCAGTTTGGGGCACCTCCACGCCGGGCGCGATCGCCACGTTCACCGCCACAAAGAACGCCTCTGCGATAGACTTCGCCTGGTCAATGGCGACAGACACCCTGCGCTACTACGTCCAGAAGGCGGAAGCGGATACGGGGCCGTGGAGCGATCTGGGCGAATATGTCCGGACGGTCTCC
>DBXN01000102.1:315-5804 GCA_002309585.1 Verrucomicrobia bacterium UBA1211 | reverse complement strand
TGGGCGCGTTCACCGCTCTACCCCGTCAAGTTTTCAACAACGAAGATTGATTCCGGAACATGTGTGTACAGCAGAAACTACATCCCATACGGACGAGGGGGACACCTGCGCGTAAACCGGCTGGAGGAGGACGGGCGGCAGATTTTCTTCGACCACCACTCAAGGATCGTCTCGTTCCCCATGAGAGAGACGGTCACGTTCGCACTGGATGAGACGACGGGTGCGCTGACCGTCACATCGTCCTCCGGGGCAAGCGTCCGCTGGGACACGGTTAACCAACAGCTGTTGCCGTGAGAATGAAGAATGAAGAGAGAAGAATGGGGAACGTGATGTGGCAAGGGCGCCCTCGTCCTTGCGGCAAGGCCGACGCGGTCTTGCCACATCGATATGTAACCCTCAACGCTCAACGTTCTTTGGGGAAGAGGTATGGTGAGTTTGCCTGTTGTTGAGATATTCGCGTCGAGGCAGGGGGAGGGGGCCCAGACCGGACGGCCCGCCGTCTTCGTGCGGCTCGGGGGGTGCAATCTCGCCTGCCCGTGGTGCGACACGGATTTCCGTCATGCGGAGACACTGACGGTTCCGGCGATTCTCCAGCGGGTCGATGCGCTGGCGGAGGGTGTCCGCTCGGTGATCGTGACCGGCGGGGAGCCGATGATCCATGAGGAATTGCCCGATTTGCTTGAGGCGCTGAAGGGCGGGGGACGGTGGATCGGGATCGAGACGAACGGTGTGATCGCACCGTCGGATGAGGTGCGCCGCCTGCTGGATTACATCGCCGTCTCGCCCAAGGCGCTCTATGAGCCGTTGTATGATGACGAGCGGATGGTGACGGAAGCGGATGAGGTGCGGATTGTGGTCGATGGCGCGGTCGATGCCTTTTGCAAGACGATGCGCGAGCGGATCCGCGCCCGCCACTATTTCCTCTCTCCCTGCGAGCGGGAGGGAAAGATGAATTGGGAGGAGACGGTCGAAACCCTCGGTCGGCTCAACCGGAACCATCGGAACCACCCGTGGCTGCTCTCGGTGCAGAGCCACAAGCTGGCGGGGTTCCGGTAGCTTCGTCGTGGAAACGTTGCGTGGCGCGGGCGGAATGGACTACTTGGCGTTGCGCTCGATGGTCCAGCCCTTGCGTTTCGACAGGCCGCAATCTTCGCCGACGAACATCTTCGCGGCGGTTTCATCGCCTTTGAGCTGCCAGTCGAGCCAGAGACGCGCGACAACGCCGAACTCGCCGCCGTGCGGATGCATGTAGGTGCCTCCGTGTCCGACCGGCAGGTTCGCCGCGATCGCGGGCACGTGGTCGATGCGGCGAAAATCGTCCATGCCGTTTTCGTAGGCGATGTCGGGCTTGCCGCCGAGGATGTAAATGACGGGCGTATGCAGGTCGCGCAGCTTTTCCTTGCGGGGCATGGGCATGTTCGGCATCGCGATGGCCGGATTTTTGAAGAGCCCGCTGTTGCAGATCATCACGGCGGCGATCCGCTTGTCGGCGCAGTTTTGGAGCGCCTGCAGTCCGCCGCACGACATTCCCGCGAGGCAGATGTGCTTCAGGTCGATCTTACCGAAGAATTCGTGTTTGGGGTCGGCGTTTTGGGCGAAGGCCCAGTCGATGGACTCGATCTGCTGCGCGGAGCAGGACATGGGCCCCCGGTACGGTTTATCCGTCTCGGGATAGATGCCCGTCGCCAGCACCAGATAACCGTGCGAGGCGATCTCGCTGAGGAATTTCGCGTGTTCGATCGGGGAGTTCGCGCAGGCGCCGTTGCCCCAGACCAGCACGGGCAACGGTTTCTTCTCATTGAACGGGGAGAGATCGATGGGCCGGAAGACGGTGTGTTCGGCGAAACCGGCGACTTCCATCATGATGGCCCGGTACGGACCTGTTCCCCCGTCCTCCAGCATGCGGGAACGCGCGACTTTCCGGACGGAAAGACGCACACCGTCCTGCACGGGCGTGAGCGTGCAGGTGAATACCGCATGATTCATCCATTCATGGGGAGTTCCGGGAGGTACGGTGAAAACGGGCGAAGCGCGGAAAAACCCCTCTTTGC
The DNA here is from genome assembly GCA_002309585.1 of Verrucomicrobia bacterium UBA1211. Lineage (GTDB taxonomy): Bacteria > Verrucomicrobiota > Kiritimatiellia > RFP12 > UBA1067 > UBA1211. The sequence goes on along the minus strand of DBXN01000102.1, from coordinate 3,753 downwards.
CCATCACCCCCTGGTTACGGACATGGATTTTCGTTCCGTCATCGGTCATGATGTCATATTCCGCATCAAGCCAGGTCACCCCGAGTTCCTTGTCATCCTGCTGCCGGTCCGCTCCCCCTGGGAGTACCGTGCCCTTGATGGCGGGGCCCTCGAAGGTGCCGCCGAGAATCGGAATGGCGCGGCACCGTTTCCCTTCCGCTTCGCCTTGGTCAACGGGCGGACCGCACTTGACGCGGAGTTCCAGTTCAGGCGGTCGCGTCTTCACCTGCTCGTCGGTCAACGCGGGTTGGGTCGCAAAAACCAAAGTGGCGAAAAGGAATATGGCCGTTCGTTTCATCTTAACACTCCCTTTGTGGTGACATGTGTTAGATTACCATGCCCGAACCGGTCACGCAAGCGGCATTTCCGATTTTGCCGGAGGATGGTTTTTGATTGTGTTTTGGTCCTATAAAGAGTATAAATGCACCATACATGAAAGTGCTTTTTCTCTTCATCGATGGCGTGGGGTTGCGCGCTCCGGCACCGGACAATCCGGTGAGGCCGGAAGTGTGCCCTGTCCTCTGCTCATTGATCGAGAAGCACTCGGTTTCAATTGACGCCTGCCTTGCGGTGGATGGCCTGCCGCAGAGCGCGACGGGCCAGGCGACGATGTTCACCGGCGTCAATGCGTCGCAATACATGGGGCGCCATTGCGAGGGTTTCCCAGGACCCTCCCTCCGGAAGCTGATTGAGGAGGATAACATCATGATGGAACTGACGCGGAAAGGGCTGCGGTGCCGTTTCGCGGACGCCTACATGATTGACCGGGTGGATGATTTGCGTGTCCGCCGTTTCAAGTCGGTCACGACCGTGATGGCGCTGACGCAGCCCGACGTGATCTCGACCCAGGACGACCTGATGGAGAATCAGGCCGTGACGCACGACATCACCCGCGCGACCTTCAAGGAAAAGGGCCATGATGTGAAGGTGATTACCCCGCGCGAGGCGGCGGAGCATCTGGTCCAGGTCGCGCGGGCGTATGATTTCACCCTCTTCGAGTTTTTCCAGAGCGATCTCTCCGGCCACTCCCGCAACTACGACCAGGCCTGCGAGACGCTTCGGACGCTGGATGCGTTTCTGGATGGCGTGGTGCGGTTGTGCGAGGCCTCCGGAATCTTGATGATCCTGACCAGCGATCATGGGAATATCGAGGACCTGTCCACGCGCGGGCATACCCGGAATCCGGTTCCGTTCATCGCGCTGGGCCCTCAGGCCGGGCAGGTGATGAACGCTGTTTCGAGCCTGATCGATATCACGCCGCGTCTGACGCGGCTGCTGGTTCCGGGATATGTGCCGGTTCAGCGGGTGGTGAAGCCGATTGGTTAAAAAGTGACGAGTGACGGGTGACGAGTGACGAGAGAGAATGAAAAATGAGGGAAGAGGGAATAGGGAAAAGGGAAGAGGGTCTCGGTTGTCGAATGTCGTCCGCGTGTCGCATGTCGCGCGTCGCGAGTTACCCTCAACGCTCAACCCTCAACGCTCAACGTCCCCTTGGGGACGGGAATACGCCGCTTTTGGATGTTGAGGGGTTGCAGATTTCCTTTGTTCGGGATGACCGGCTCTCGAAGCCGGTGCGGTCGGTTTCCCTCCAGATCTTTCCGGGCGAGCGGGTCGCGCTGGTGGGGGAGAGCGGTTGCGGGAAAAGCCTGACGGCGATGGCGTTGACCCGTCTTCCGCCGATTGACCGTGCGACCGTTCTGGGCGATGTCCGGTTTAGGGGGGAATCGCTCTACTCCCTTTCCCCTAAGGCGTTGGGTGCCGTGCGCGGGCACAAGATCGCGTACGTCTTCCAGGATCCCTCGGCGAGTCTGAATCCCGTCGCACGGGTCTACGCGCAGGTGACCGAAGCGTTGCAAGGCCTGCCCCGGAAGGAACGGATCCGCATCACGGAAGAGGCGTTGGCGAAGGTAGGATTGCCCGATCCCCATCGCGCGGCCCTGGCGTATCCGTGCGAGTTGAGCGGCGGGCAGCAGCAACGGGTGATGATGGCGATGGCGCTGGCCGCCTCGCCCTCCCTGCTGGTTGCGGACGAGCCGACGACCGCTTTGGATGTGACGACCCAGCGGCAGGTTCTGGACTTGATGGGGACGCTGGCCGATGAGCGGGGAATGGCGTTGTTGCTGATCACCCACAATCTCGGGTTGGTCGCCGGACGGATGGACCGGGTGTATGTGATGTATGCCGGCGAGATCGTCGAGAGCGGTTCGGTGGTGAAGGTTCTCTCTTCGCCCCGCCATCCCTATACGAAGGGCCTGCTCGCCGCCGTTCCGTTGCTGGATGCCCCGCCGGATGCCCCATTGCGTGATATTCCGGGAACCGTCCCTTCTCCCGACGCCTGGCCGCAGGGTTGCGTTTTCGCGCCGCGCTGCCCGTTGGCGGACGCGTCATGCCGGACGGTCCATCCGGATCTGGTCGAGTCGGACGGATGGGCGTGCCGGTGCCCGAAGGGGGTGGCGTGATGGATGCCTTGCTTGCGGTTGAGAATCTTCGGGTAACCTATCCTGGCCGTCCGCCGGTCGAGGCGGTTCGGGGTGTTTCGTTCCAGCTCGCCAAGGGTGCCTCGCTGGGCATCGTGGGGGAGAGCGGTTGCGGAAAATCCTCGCTGGCGAAGACGGTGATCGGGCTTCAGCCGCCTTCGGGCGGGACGCTCCGGTATGAGGGAGCCGATGTCGCGGCCTTCGATAAGGATAGGCGTTTGACCTACCGGCGGGAGGTCCAGATGGTGTTCCAGGACGCGGTCGGATCGTTGAATCCCCGTATGACCGTCCGGCAGACTCTGGAGGAGGTGTTGCGTGTCCATCGGATCCTGCCCGCCGCAGATATTCCGAAACGGCTGACGGAACTGCTGGATCTGGTCGGGTTGCCGTCACGGGTGCTGAACGTCTATCCGCGCGAGATCAGCGGCGGACAGTGCCAGCGGGTCAGTTTCGCGCGGTGTCTCGCCCTGAATCCCAAGGTGATTATCGCGGATGAGCCGGTGAGCGCGTTGGATGTTTCCGTTCAGGCCCGGATTCTGAATCTGGTCCGTTTCCTCCAGCGGGAGTTGGGGCTGTCGGTGATCTTGATCTCGCATGATCTGGCTGTGGTCCGGACCATCTGCGCCGATGTCGCCGTGATGCACGCGGGCGAGTTTGTCGAGACCGGTCCGACCGTCCGAGTCCTGGATGCTCCGAAACATCCCTATACCCGCCATCTGCTTCAGGCGGTTCCGGATGTCGGACGCGCGTTGGCGGCGCGGCAGGGCCGTGCCGCATCGGCCGGACACGCGGCCGAAACATAACCGTGTTTGAACCGTATAACCTAAACCCTAACCCTCAAGGAGGCGCCGATGGCTGCACAATCGAAACGGGATGTGGAGATCACACTGGAGGAGATTGATGTTCCCGTGCTGGGAATCAA
>DBXN01000102.1:0-170 GCA_002309585.1 Verrucomicrobia bacterium UBA1211 | reverse complement strand
TTCGCATTGCGGATGACCCTCACCGAAGATCTGGATGACGAGGAGATTGAGAAGATCCTTCGCTTCTGCGGCGGTGTTTTCTTCGCCTTTGCGGCGGATGCGGTTGAGGATGTCGTTCCGGTGGCGGGCAAGGTTGCCTCTTCCCCGCTTGATTATCTGGCGAAGAACAT
>DBXN01000178.1 GCA_002309585.1 Verrucomicrobia bacterium UBA1211 | reverse complement strand
GTTGCACTGGAAATTCGCGCGCGCGCATTCTTAATCATAGCATATTTTCCCTGTCGGTTTCAAGGTGTTTCAAGGCGTCGGGTGGATCGCCGTTCCCCATCACCATTCACTTTTTAATGACAACAGGCGGGGGGTGTGATACGATAAAACCATGATGAAAAAAAGAAACCAATTGCGTCCGGTGACGATTGAGCGGCACTTCACGTGCCATGCCGCCGGATCGGTCCTGATCCGTCAGGGCAACACGTGGGTGTTGTGTACCGCTTCGGTCGAGGAGAAAGTGCCGCCCTTCCTGCGGAACACGGGCCGGGGATGGGTGACCGCCGAATACGGGATGTTGCCGGGCAGCACGGTGGAGCGGAAGGAGCGCGAGATCAAGCGGGGTAAGCCCGACGCGCGCGGAACGGAGATCGGCCGACTGATCGGGCGCGCGCTCCGGGCGGCGGTTGATCTGGAGCAACTGGGGGAACGGACCATTACGATCGACTGCGATGTCCTCCAGGCCGACGGCGGGACCCGCTGCGCATCGATCACGGGGGGCATGGTGGCGCTCTCTGACGCACTGGACAAATTGATGGCGGAAGGGAAGCTGGAGACCTCGCCGTTGCGGCATTGGGTTTCCGCTGTAAGCGTCGGGATCTGCGGCGGCGTGCCGACGCTCGATCTCGACTATCAGCATGACTCGACCGCCGATGTCGATCTGAATGTGGTGATGACGGATGATGGCCGGTTTGTGGAGCTTCAGGGGACCGCCGAGCATGAGCCTTTCACGGAGGAACAGCTGGATGCCCTCAAGCGGTTGGCCGTCATCGGAAACCGCCAGCTTGCGAAAGTGCAGAAGGCCGCCAAGGCCGAAAAACGATAACGTTCGGGAGGATTCGCATGACAACCAAATCGCTGATTACCGGGGGCGCGGGCTTTATCGGTTCCCATCTGGCCAAGTGCCTGCTGGATGAGGGACATGAGGTGACCGTGCTGGACAATCTCTTTACCGGCACCAAGGCCAACATCTACCCGCTGCTGGATAACCCGCGTTTCACCTTCATGCTGCATGATGTGACCCAGCCGTTCTGGGGGCAATTCGATGAGATTTACAATCTCGCCTGCCCGGCCTCGCCGATCCATTACCAGCGTAACCCGGTCGAGACCATCAAGACCTCTTTCCTTGGGATGATGAATGTGCTGGAGCTGGCGCTGAAGACAAAGGCGCGGGTTTTCCATACGTCGACCTCGGAGATTTACGGCGATCCGAACATCCATCCCCAGCCGGAGTCCTATTGGGGGAATGTCAACACCATCGGGACCCGCAGCTGCTATGACGAGGGTAAACGCGCCGCCGAGACGCTCTGTTCCGACTATGTGCGGGAGTACGGGCTGGATGTGCGGATGATCCGTATCTTCAATACCTACGGTCCCCACATGCATCCGCAGGATGGCCGGGTGATCAGCAACTTCATCATGCAGGCGCTCCACAACCGCGACATCACGCTCTATGGCGACGGTTCGCAGACCCGGAGTTTCCAGTATGTCGATGACCTGATCCGGGCGATCCGCCTCTTCATGCGCCTGCCGCTTGAGAAGGTCCGCGCGTTCTTCGCCGGAAAGGGAATGTCGATGCCGGTGATCAACGTCGGCAATCCCGGCGAGTACACCATCCGGCAGCTGGCGGAGGAGACGCTTCGCCAGATTCCCGAGAGCGCCAGCAAGATGGTCTTCGAGCCGTTGCCGAAGGACGATCCGAAACGGCGCAAGCCCGACATCACCCTTGCGTCCGAACTGCTCGGCTGGTCTCCCGCCATCCCGTTGCGGGAAGGTCTCGCCAAGACGATCGACTATTTCCGGAGCGTGTAGGTTTCCCATGAGAAGACCACTATTGATACTGCTCGGTTTGGCGGTTCTGGCGGGGGGGTGCACCTCCTTCCGCGCCGATACGGGGGTGCCCTCCATCCCCTGCACCTATCGGTTCAAGATGCTGACGCGGCCGGAAGACCAATCCCGCGTCGATCAGGCGATCCGCTCCGTCGCTCTGGGCGGGGTGGTCTCTAAGACCGGGACCGTCACCTTCCCCGAGTACCGTTTTCGCGTGGCGCGGATGGCTGATCTGGATCGGCTCCATCCGCAGCTGATCTTCCTGAACCCCGGCAGCCCGATCGCCTCCCGCCGCCAGCAGGCGCTAAATGTCCGCGGAGCGGGGGTCGAGGTGATGCTCGATTCCACGGATGTCTCCGCCCAGGCGACCACGACCGTCTCCTTTACGGTCAAGCCGGGTTCGCGTCTCTATTACAAAGACCAAAACGGGAATGAGCAGGACATCACTTCCCGGGTCGGTCCGAACGGAAAGGTCTCCTTCCCGATCCAGTTGCGCGAGGGTCAGAAGTTCGTCTATGCCCGTGCGGTGAAGGATCGCGTGAACCGCTATGTCCGCGTGAATATCTTCACGAACCAGTTGCAGGATATCACGCAGGGAGAGTACCGGTAGGGTTGAGCGTTGAGGGTTGAGCGTTGAGGGAGACAGGGGAAGAAGGGGATGATGGATGACGGCATTGGTGACAGGCGCGGCTAAAGGCATCGGACGGGCGATCGCGCTGGCGTTGGCGGACGAGGGGTTCGATCTCGCCGTCCATTACCGGTCTTCCCGGGAGGCGGCGGAGGAGACGGCTGCGGCCGTCCGGGCGAAGGGCCGCCGTTCGGAGCTGTTCGCCGCCGATCTCGCGGTCGCAGAGGAGGCGGAGGGGTTGGTCAAGCGGGTCGAGACCGATTTCGGACCGATTGAGGTGCTGGTCTGTAACGCAGGCATCATCCAGAGCATGTTGCTCTCGTTTACCCAGCTTTCCGCCTGGCGCGAGGTCATGGCCGCCAATCTGGATGCCGCCTTTCTGCTGACGAAGGCGGTGAGCCGACTGATGGCCCGCCGGAAGAGCGGCCGGATCATCTATCTCTCGTCGGACGCCGGGTTGATGGGGGATCTGATGCGCGGTGCCTACAGCGCATCCAAGGCGGGATTGCTCGGATTGTGCAAGACGGCGGCGCGGGAGTTGGCGCCTTCGCATGTGACCGTGAACGCGGTTGCCCCGGGAATCATCACAACCGACATGACCGCCGATATTCCCGAGACGCGCCGCGTCAAGCAGCTGGCGGGCATTCCGATGGGACGTTTCGGGCGGCCGGAGGAGGTCGCGTCAGCCGTCCGTTTCCTGGCCTCCGACGCGGCCGCTTACATCACCGGGCAGACCCTGGTCATTGATGGCGGGATGAATATGAACGATTAGAAAGGGAAGCGGAAACGGGTTGTCGAATGTCGCGTGTTACGCCCAGCCCTTAACGTCTCAAGCGGGCCGGTAGTCTGGGGGCTGAACTCCGACGTCGTGTGGTTGGACGGCAAGTTTGGGTAAGGTGAATGGTGAAAGGAGAGATGGGTGATGAGTAGGAATGTTTCAAGGCGGTCGTTTCTGAAGACGGCTTCTGCGGGAAGCGTGTTGGCACTGGGACGTCCGGTTTTCGCGGAGGCGGCTCCTCCGAAGATCAGGATCGCCGCGATCGGGACAGGCGGGCAGGCGCATGGTGACCTCTCGAACTTTTTGAACACCGGCATGGCGGAGATCGTCTGCGCGGCGGATGTTTTCGAGGATTCGCTCCAGTGGCTGCGTCAGCGCCAGCCGAACGCGAAGTTCTTCAAGGATTACCGTGAGATGCTGCGGACGTGCGCGGGGCAGTTCGATGCCGTCACGATCGTGGTTCCCGACCATTCGCATTGCGCCGCGTTTCTGGAGGCGGCGAAGTACAAAGTGCCGGTTTTCTGCGAGAAGCCGCTGGGCCATACGTTTATTGAGACCCTGACGATGATGCGCAAGGCGGAGGAGTTGAATCTGATCACCCATGTGGGGATGCAGGGCAATTCCGACCACGCGACGCCGACTCTGCGCGAATGGATGGAGTCGGGGGAACTCGGTGCGGCGAAGGAAGCGCACATCTACTGTAACGCGGTTCCATTCTTCTACAAGGTTGACCCCAATCTGATCAACCAGGCCGCGCCGGTCCCGAACGGGTTGGACTGGGAACTTTGGCAGGGGCCCGTCAAGCGCCGTCCGTTCTTCCCGACCGTCGCGCCGGGGGGTAAGTGGCGTTCCTGGTGGCCCTATGGCGAGGGATGCATGACCGACTGGTGCTGCCATATCCTGGGGCCGCTGGTGACCGCGCTCGATCTCGATCTGCCGGTGGCGGTGACGGTTGACTCGCCGACGTTTGATCCCGCGAAGACCCCGTTCGCCTTCCCGATGGATCCCCGGTATACCTTTGAGTTCGCGGCGAAGGGGAATCGCGCGCCGTTCAAGGTTTACTGGTATGACGTGAACCGCACGGCCCCGCGTCCGGCTGCGCTGGAGGCGGACCAGCCGTTCGACCCGATCAAGGCGCAGCAGGCCGGCGCGTGGGTGCTCTGCGAGAAGGAGACCCTGATGTACGGTTCCCACGGCGCGGGTGGGCTGCATATTGTGCCGCAGAGCAGGATGGCCGCCTTCAAGCGTCCGCCGAAGACCTATCCACGCGGCAAGAACCACTACGCCGAGTTCCTGTTGGCGATCCGTGAGAAGCGCCCGGCAAGCACGCCCTTCTCTCTCGCGGGCAAGGTGTCGGCGATGGGGTTGCTGGGAACCATCGCGACCCGTTTCCCGGGACGCCGGTTGACGTTCGACGCGACGGCGATGCGCTTTACGAATTGCCCTGAGGCGAACGGCCTGCTGGGCCCGGATTGGACGCCCGAGGCGATGGCCGCCTACGGCTCCGATCTGGTGAAGGTGTAAGGCTCGGTTTGTGCGTTGAGGGTTGAGTATTGACCTTAAGGTCCTTGGTGACCTTAAGGTCATTTTGGTATTTGCACTTCGGTCTTCGACCGAACCGCCACAGATAAAAAAACGGCGGATAAGAGCTTCGCTCTCATCCGCCGCCAGGGAGGACATATATACTTTAAAGCAACCATGCGGATACCGCATTTGCGATCACGGGGGATTCGTCGCAATAGGTTGCCGGTTTGAAAACCTGGGGGAGGCCTTCAAACGGGGTGCATATTACACTATGCGGTCGCGCTTTGTCAAGGGGTCGGAATTTATTTTTTTCATTTTTCTGGTTTGCTCGTCAACCCCCGCATTTTCAAGGGAATGGGGCGGGTGTCGGATGAGGTCGATGATGGTAAATCGGGTGTGCGGACAACAATCCGCATGCGTTCTCCGGTATGCAGGGTGAGTAAGAAATTGAAAGGTTAAAAAGCCCCCGTCCGTGTGACGCATGACGCGTGTTACCCTCAACCCTTATTTGCAGATTGACTGAAGGGGGAGCGCTTCCCAGCCGGGGAGGGCGAGCAGATGCTCCAGCAGAACGGCGCATGCGATGGCGTCGTAGAGGGCGTCGTGCGGGGCGCGTTCCGGAGGCGCAAGCGTCTGGAGCCGTGCGTCGAGGCGCAGGGCCGTGATGACGGAATCCAGCGATTTGGAGGGGAGTGTCGGATAGGCGTGGCGGACCAGCGCCAGCGTGTCGATCCACGGACCGAAGGCATGCAACGGCGCGGCACGGGTCAGGATGGTCCGTTCCGTTCCGATGTTGTGCGCGGCCAGCGGGACGCCGCAGAGTCGGGGCGTCAACGCGGGCAGGCAGTCGGTCAGGGTCGGCGATGCCGCGAGCTGGTCGCGGATTTGGGCATGGCGGCCCGGCGCGCGGGGATTGAACGGACGGGTCCCGTCAATCCGGAGCAGGCTTTCCCAGGCGGTGTCCGCCTCAACTCGGCCGTTCCGCAGGGTCACAAGGCCAATCTGCCACGGTTCGACGGGATAACCGGCGACAGAGCCGGTTGTCTCGAAGTCGATGACCGTGATGGTGGCGGATTGGGCAAGGGGAAGATTCATACGGGTACCGGATTACCAGTGGCCGATCGAGGCGTGGATGCATCCGGACAGGATGAGGGTGGCGAGGGCGACGAGGCCGCCCCAAACGAGCGATTGACGAAAACGGAACATGGGCCATTCTCCTTCTGGTTGAGGATTGAAACGGTGGACCTTCTCCACCTTTCGATTCACAGGGATAACCCTATCACGCGGAACCCGCCTTTGGCAAGTCTTTCGAACAGGATTCCGTTTGTCTCCCGATCTTGGTTTTGATACAGTAATACCATGAAAAACCTACAGCTATATACATCTTTGCTTGCAACGGTGATTCCGTTTACGGTTGCCGTTTCCGCTTTCGCCGAGAAACCGCTGGTCGATCATGTCCGGCCGATGATCGGTGCCATCACTCTTTCCGGATATGGCGGGCACGGATTGGGTAAGACCTTTCCCGGCGCCGCGACGCCGCTGGGGATGATTCAGCTCAGTCCCGATACGGTCACGGGCGGCGACAACGGGTGCGGTTATTCCTATCACCACGAGACGATCCAGGGGTTCAGCTTCACCCACATGTCGGGGGTTGGCTGGTATGGGGATTTAGGCAATTTCCAGGTGATGCCTTCGGTCGGCCCGGAACGGATTCTGGACCGGGACAAGGTCGCATCGCCCTATTCCCATGACCGGGAGGAGGCGCGGGCCGGCTATTACCGGGTTGAGCTGCCGCGCTATCAGGTAACGGCCGAATTGACTGCCGCGCCGCGCGCGGGGATCATCCGCTTCACCTTCCCGGAGGCGGAGACGGCCCGCATCCAGATCGATCTGGGCCGGCGGGTCGGCCAGAACGGGCGGTGGCTGTCGCACAGCAGCCAGACGGTCCGCGTGATCGATGACCATACCATCGAGGGTCGGATGGTCTGTTCCGACAAGGATGGCGGTTGGGGGCACGGTGCCGGTAAGGTCAATTACACCCAGTTTTTTTATGCGGTCTTCAGCAAGCCGTTTGCCCGTTTCGGCGTGTGGGATAAGGAGCGGGTGATGGAGGGGACCTCGGATTACACGGGAACGAACACCGGTTTCTTCGCCGAGTTTCCGACCCGCGCGGGCGAGCGGGTGCTGCTCCGCGCCGGATTCTCATACGTGGATGGCGACGGCGCGAAACACAATCTTGAAAAGGACATTCCCGCGTTTGATTTCGATGGGGTGCGGACGAAGGCGCGGGCGCTGTGGGATCATGCGTTCCAGGGCGTGCTCTGCGAGGGCGGGAGCGAGAAGGAGCGAACCATCTTCGCGACGGCGCTTTACCATTGCCTGATCGATCCCCGCGCGATCGGTGATTCTGACGGGCGGTATGTCGGGGCGGACGGGAAGATTCACCAGAGCGATCGTTTCGTCTCCCGGACCGTCTTCAGCGGATGGGATGTCTTCCGGAGCCAGTTCCCGCTCCTNNCCGGATATCGTCAACGACACCATCTGCTCGATGATGCAGGTGATGGCGCTCGGAAAACGGAACGCCCTGCCGATCTGGGATCTCTTCGCTTGCACCTCCGGCTGCATGATCGGCAATCCCGCCGTCCCGGTGATCGCGGACGCCTACGAGAAGGGAATCCGCGGGTTTGACGCCGAGTTGGCGCTGCGGCAGTGCATGAAGAGCGTGGATGCGCGCGGCAACCGTCCGCACGGTTTCACGCCGGGTTCGCTCTCCTGCACGCTGGAATACGCTTACGACGATTGGTGCGTCTCACGGCTGGCGGAGTTGCTGGGGCATCCGGAAGAGGCGCGGATTTATGCCGCCCGCGCGATGTGCTACACCAATTGCTGGGACCCCTCGGTGAAGTGGATGCGGACCCGCCTGGCGCCTGATCAGCCGGGACAGGTCCGTTGGCTGGAGTGGAAGGGCCGTAAGGTCCATAATCAGGGCACGGTTGAGAGCAACCCGTATCAGCAGGGGTGGTTCGTCCCGCATGACGTCTACGGGCTGATCCGCCTGATGGGGGGTGAGCGGACCTTTGCGGAGGAGTTGACCGCCTTCTTCGATCAGACGCCGGAGAATTTCCTCTGGAACGATTTCTACAACCATCCCAATGAGCCGTGCCACCATATCGCCTATCTCTTCCCGTATGCGGGACGGCCGTGGCTGACCCAGAAGTGGACGCGCCGCATCTGCGAGGCGGCGTATGGCGATGACGTGCGGGGCATCTGCGGGAATGAGGATGTCGGGCAGATGTCGGCGTGGTATGTGCTTTCGGCGATGGGACTCCATCCGGTTTGTCCGGGAAGCGGGCTGTGGATGCTGACGGCCCCCGTTTTCCCGAAGATCACGGTCCGGCTCGATCCGGCGTATTATCCCGGCAAGGCGTTCACGGTGATCGCGGAGGGTGTCTCGCCCGCGAACCGTTATATCCAATCCGCCGCCTTGAACGGCAAGCCGATCAACCGCGCCTGGCTCACGACCCGCGAGGTTTCGGCCGGCGGGACCTTGTCTTTCGTTCTCGGGCCTGAGCCGAATACCGCCTGGGGTACGGAGAAACCGCCCCGGTAGGGGACCAACCAAAGGGAGTTGCGATGTTGACCGTTTACAAGGAGTGCCGGTTTGACGCGGCGCATATTCTCACCAACCATGCGGGCCAGTGCAAGAACCTGCACGGCCACACCTACCGGGTGATCGTGGAGGTGACCGCCCGCTCGGACGGTGCGGACATGGTGATTGATTTCAAGGATCTGAAGCGGTTGATCGAGGAGAACATCCTGAACCGTTTTGATCACGCCTTCATCTACGACCAGACGAGCGAGAGCCAGAGCGAGATCGCGGAGGTGATTTCCCGCCACGGGATGAAGAGCGTGGGGCTGCCGTTCCGCTCGACGGCGGAGAATCTGGCGCGTTACTTTTTCCAGCTGCTCTCGGCTGAGGTGCCGGTTTCGGGCGTGAAGGTCTATGAGACGCCGGACTCCTGCGCGGAATACAGGGAAGATTAAAGAGGGGAACGGGGAATGGGGAAGAGTGATCAGTGGGCACGGTTAATGGGGTTTGTCGCATGTCGCAAGTCGCGTTTCCCATAACCTTTTAACCCTTTAATCTAGCATATAACTTGCTGTTCAGTCCCAAGACTTCGGTTGATGGGGAAAAGGCAACGGGGACGTTGCCCCTCCCTCAACGCTCAACGGTAAATGGGTATTCTACCCGGTTGCGGCATTTGCTCACGGCATCGCCTCCTCCTCGATTCTCCCGGTCCGGGGATAATACCGCACGGTCTTGCGGGACACGGGTAATGTAACGGTGAGAATAGCCGCATTGGTGTTCATCGCGAAAGACGGGACTTCGTTGGTGGCAAGAGAACAAATACGTTGGCCATAATTAGTGAATAAACAATAATAACTATCCACCCTTGTCTTATGTATTGTTAGGTCTATCATCCTATTGTCAGTAAGTTGATACGCACTTTCAAAAACACTGTTGGTACTATTAAGCTCGCCGATGACTGAATTGATTTCACAGCGGTTTGACCTTATCCATACACCGCTATCGATTTGTAA
>DBXN01000063.1:8666-8869 GCA_002309585.1 Verrucomicrobia bacterium UBA1211 | reverse complement strand
GCGTAGCGCGCGAACGCCACGGGAGGGAGCGTCCACGTCTCGCCGGGGTTGAGGAAGACGGGATGCACGGGCGCGATCGCCGCCGTGTCCTGCGCGGGCCGGTAGCGGAGCGTGAAGCGCTTGGCGCGGGCGACGGGATCGTGCACCGCTACCGTCGCGCCCGACTTGCCGTCGTCGAGCGCCACCCACGGCATCGCGAGCTG
>DBXN01000063.1:8489-8649 GCA_002309585.1 Verrucomicrobia bacterium UBA1211 | reverse complement strand
TAGTTGGCCGTCTCGTACTTGTACTCGCCGTCGCCGACGGGCTTCCAGCCGACGGGGCGCTTGGGGCCGTCCGCCGCCGCGAAGCTCGAGACGCGCCGTCCGAAGCCGTCCGGCACGTAGAAGCCTGAGCGCGCCTTGTCCACGGGGAGTCCCTCGAAGA
>DBXN01000063.1:0-8439 GCA_002309585.1 Verrucomicrobia bacterium UBA1211 | reverse complement strand
GTCACCGTCCAGCCGTCCGCCGTCTCCGCGGCGTCGAGCGTCACCTTGATGTCCGCGCGCGGCGCGGCGCTCGTCGCCTGCGCGACGCGTCCGTCGGGCTCCTCCACCGTCACCTGCCACGCGAACGCGGGCGGCTTGGCAAAACAACTAACGCACGCGAGCATGAGGCCCGTCGTGCCGGCGATCCGTAGAATTGTGCTGTCCATGGCCCCATTCTACCATTTCCCCTCGGGGGGAATCAAGCGTGCCGATTACTTTTGGGGGAGATCTCAAATCGGGGTGGGGATGTGGTATAATGACTCCCGAATTTGTCATGGACAGAATAGACTTCAGCAAGGTTCTCAACCCCGAGCAGTGTGCGGCGGCGACGGCGCCGGACGGCCCGCTGCTGGCCCTGGCGGCGGCGGGTACCGGAAAGACCCGGACGCTGGTCTACCGCGTGGCGTATCTGACCGAACAGGGAATCCCGCCGGACAACCTGCTGTTGCTGACCTTCACGAACCGCGCGGCGCGGGAGATGCTGGAGCGCGCCAAACAGCTGGTGGGTGACTCGGTCGGGACGATCTGGAGCGGGACTTTCCACCATGTCTGCAACCGGTTTCTGAGACGGTTCGGGTCGCATTTGGGCTACCGGCCGGATTTCACGATTCTGGACCGGGACGACGCGCGTTCCCTGATGGACCAGTGCATCGGGGCGACGGTTACCAACAAAAAGGATTTTCCCAAAAAGGATGTGTTGCTGTCGCTGGTCGGCATGGCCGCGAACAAGACCCTCGATGTCGCGGAACTGGCGGAGGAGCAGGCGGACGCGCTGAATGCGGATCCCAAGCTGATTGTGTCGGTCGCCGCCCGCTATGCCGACCAGAAGCGGGAGATGGGGGCGATGGATTTCGACGACCTGCTGGTCAACGGGTTGCGGCTGCTGGAGGAGAGCGACTATGTCCGCCGGCTCTACCAGCAGAAGTTCCGCCACATCTTGGTTGACGAGTATCAGGACACCAACCTGCTCCAGGCGCGTATGGTGGACATTCTGGCGGAGCAGAGCCGCAACGTGATGGCGGTGGGGGACGATTTCCAGTGCATCTACTCCTGGCGGGGCGCCAACTTCAAGAACATCATGGAGTTCCCCAAACGGTGGCCCGATTGCAGGATCGTCAAGCTGGAGCAGAACTATCGGAGCGCGCCGGAGATCCTGCAGGTGGCGAACGCCTGCATCAAGGGCAATCCCGAGCAGTTTCAGAAGGAGTTGCGGGCGACCCGTCCTTCCCGCCACAAACCGCAGTTTTACCTGCTCCGTGACGGCGACGAGCAGGCGTATGCGGTGCTGGGGCTGATCGAGCGGTATCTGGACGAAGGCTACTCGCTGAAGGATATGGCGGTGCTCTACCGGGCGCATTTTCATTCGATCGAGCTGCAGATGGCACTCGCGCGGCGGCATATCCCCTGTGTGATCACCTCCGGTGTCGGGATTTTCGAACAGGCCCACACCAAAGACGTCCTCGCCTTCCTGCGAATGTGCGAGTATCCGCATGACAAAATGGCCTTTATGCGGCTGGTGGGACTGTTGCGCGGAGTGGGTGAGAAGACGGTTGCGTCGTATTGGGAGAAGCTCGGCGGCCAGTTCAATTCGCGGAATGCGGAGCAGCGTGAGGCGCTGTGCGGGATGATGCGCCCGGCGGCGCGTGGCCAGTGGCAGGAGATCGACCGCATCTTCGCGGCGTACCATGACGAGCATCTGACTGGGACCGATGCGGTGCGGCGGTTCGTGGAGGTCTTCTATCACAGCTATCTGGTGAAGGAGTATGATCCGGAGAACGCCAAGACGCGGGAAGAGGATGTCAACGAGTTGGCCGTCCAGATGGGTAAGAGCGGAAGCGTGACGGCCTTTTTGGAGGAGGTACCGTTGCTCTCCGGGGTCGATCAGGCGGATCATCGGCAGGCGGATGAGTTGCCGCCCGATGCGGTCCGGCTGAGCACGGTCCATCAGGCCAAGGGGTTGGAGTGGCCCATCGTCTTTGTCATCTGGGCGGTGGAGGGGATGTTCCCGTCCAACCGTTCGATTGACGAGTCGGAGGACGATTCCGAGGAGCGTCGGTTGTTTTACGTGGCGGTGACGCGGGCGAAGGATGAGTTGGTCCTCTGCGCCCCGTCGATCCGGTTCGCGCGGGATGGCGGGTGTTTCCCCTGCAAGCCCTCCCGGTTTATCAAAGAGTTGCCGAAGGGCCTGGTGACGGAACGGTACGGATTCAGACGGTATTGAGTCCGAAGGATGGAGTGCGGGTGAGATGAGCGGTGTGCAGATAACATGGTTGCGGGAGTGCCGGGCGTTCAGGGGTTCGTTCTCCTGCGCGATTCCGGTGTCGGCCTTTCTGGCGGTTTGCGGCTGGTCGTTTGTCGCCGCGTTGCGGCAGGCGGAGGGAAGCGTCTTGCAGCTCCAGACGATCTGGGGGGTGTCGGTGGCGCCTTGGCTGCCGATCCTCGGGGCGGTGCTGACGATGCGCCTTTTTGCCGATGAACGGGCGACGGGGATGATCGAGCTGCTGTTGAGCGCTCCGATTCGGGAACGGGATCTGGTGGTCGGCAAGTTCCTCTCGGCGTTGACGGTGGTCGCCTTCGCGTTGCTGCTCACAATGGCGGCGCCGGCGTTCCTCCTCCCGTTTCTTTCCGAGCCGCTAGCCCACGCGTTCCGATTGGTTCCGTTCCTCGCGACTTACGCCATCCTGCTGCTTCAGGCGGCGGTCTGGTGCGCGGCGGGTATGATGGTGTCGGCCTTCTGCCGCAATCAGGCGGCTTCGGCGGTGACCTCCCTGATCCTCTGTTCGGGGCTGCCGGTGGCGGGGTATGTGGCGATCCTCTTCTGGTTCCCGAGCCTCCGCGCCAGCATGGGGACCTTCCCGATCCTGACCCATGTGTACGATTTCTCGACCGGGCTCTTCTCCACGGGCGTCCTGTGCGCTTACGGGGTGGCGATGCTGTTTTTCCTGTTCGTCTGTTCGAAACGGCTGGCGTTCTTAAGATTAAAAGGTTAAAGAAGGGAACAGGAAAGAGGGAACGGGGAACAGGGAAGGTTAAAAGGTGAAAAGGTGAAAGAAGGGGAACGGGAAAGAGGGGATAGGAATGGCGAGTGACGAGTGTCGGTTGTCGTCCGCGTGTCGCATGTTGCGTGTCGCGTGTTGCCCTCAACGCTCAACCCTCAACGCTCAACTGATTTGATGATGGATAAGGGTATGGAGACGAAGAGACAGAAGAAGAACGGTTCCGCGCGCGCTGCGGGTAAGCGGATGCTGCGTTTCTCCTCGGTCGTGGCACTGCTGCTGGGCGGGGTTTTCTCGGTGTTGTGCGTCCTGCTCGCCTTTCGGTCGAACGTGACGTGGGAATCGCGGGTTTTGGCGCCGGCGCTTCAGGTCTCCGAACGGACCAAGGATATTCTGGCGGATACGCAGGGGAGTGTCCGGATCGCCTGTTTCATGGACCGGCGCCATCCGATGTTCCGGCATGTCTCCCGGTTGCTGCGGGGATTCCGCGAGGCGTCGCGCCGGGTGGCGGGCGCCGAGCTGGAGATTGAGTATGTCGATCCCCATTGGGACCTGACTCGGGCGGGTCAGCTCGCCTCCCTCAAGGTTCCGGAAAACGCGCTCGTCTTCGAGTGGCAGCGCCGCCGGATCGTCGTGACGCTGGATGACATGATTTCACGCCAGTCAGCTTTCCGGCAGCAGGTGGATGGCGCGCCCCCCATTTCGGGCGGGCACTCGGTGAGCGATGTCCGGAACCGTCTGAATCTGGATGTCTTCCGCGGGGAGAGCGTCTGCGCGGCGGCCATCGCCCGGCTGGCGCTGCCGTATGACCGTTCGGCCATCTATTGGCTCCGGGGGCATGGCGAGGTCCGGCATGATGACTACGATCCGCTCTACGGCTATTCCGATATCGCCCGCGAGCTGATCCGCAACGGTTTCGATCTGAAGGGGTTGGACCTCCCGGGGTTGCAGGCGATCCCGGCAGATTGCCAGGTGCTGGTGATCGCGGGCCCGCGCCAGGCGTTTGTGGCAGAGGAGATCGCGATGTTCGAGGCCTACCTGCAGCGGGGCGGACGGATGCTGTGCCTGCTTACCTCCGGGAAAGAGACGGGGCTGGAGAAGCTTCTGGCGAAATGGGGGATCGGGGTGACGCGGTGCCGGGCGGTCAGCCCCCGTTCCCTGACCGGCGACGAGGTCATCTGTACCGCCTTCGCGGATCATGTGGTGACGCGCGACCTCGCCAACGTCTCGGTCGTCTTCGGCAAGGCCTATTGCCTGGAGGCGTTGCAGAACGTGACGGTCGGGCCGGACCGGCCGCAGGTGACGCTTCTGGTCCAGACCGGTCGGGATGGCTGGGGGGCGGCGGAGGATGGCCGCGCCGCACAACGGGTGTTTGACGAGGCGACCGACTTGAAGGGACCGGTCGCGTTGGCGGTCTCATCGGAATGGGGCGGGAATGTGGCGCAGGATGTGGCCTTCAAGCCGACCCGCCTCTGCGTGGTCGGCGAGACGGAGTTTGTTATGAACGGGACCTTGGCCTCCCGGGCGAACGCGAACCGCGATTTCTTCCTGAACGCCGTCTCGTGGCTGGCGGGGGTCGATACGGGAACAGCCCCGTCGCTGGGCGGCGACGCGACGCTCTTCACCGGGTTGGCCCGCCGCGAGTGGGTGATGCTGACACTGCTCGCCACACTGGCGGTTCCCGGTGGCGCATTTCTTATTTTCTGCCTGATTTGCAGGCGCAGCAGAAGGGCCGTCAGGTGACGATATGGGTAATCGGCGAATCATTCTTTTCTTTCTTCTCGGCATCATTCTCTGCGTGCTGGCCTCGGTCTGCATGAAGGGCCGGTTCCCGATCCTCCCCTCCGAACGGGAATCCCGGGTCTCGCTGTTCGACGGCTCGCTGGAGGATGTCGATCATGTGACGCTGGACCTGCGCGGCTCGCATATCGGATTGATCCGGCAGGGGGAACGGTGGGTGATGACGGCGCCGTTTTCGGCGGAGGTCGATCAGGCGGCGGTTCTGAAGCTGCTGGACCGGTACGAGACGGCGCGGGTGCGGGATGTGATCGCCTTCGCCGATCTGCGCAAGAAGGGCTATTCGCTCCAGGAGTTCGGGCTTTCGCCGGCCGCCGCCCATATCCTCTTCGAGGGACCCCATTTTAGACGGCAATTCAGTATCGGGAGCCGTTCGCCCACCGGTTCGGGGGTCTATCTCCGGATGGACACCCAGGAACAGATTCTGGTCGCCGATCCCGAACTCTTCACCCTTCTGCCGGCCGATGCGAACGGTTTCCGTTCCCGTCGGCTGGTCGCTGAAGAGATCGGGCAGATCCGGTCGCTGGAGATCCGGCAGCCGGGGAAACCCTTCATCCGTCTCGGGAAGGAGGATTCCGGGTGGTTCCTCCGCCAGCCCATCACCGCCTCCGCCTCGGACCGCCGGGTAACGGAGCTGCTGACCCGCCTGTCGCAGGCGAGGATCGCCTCCTTCGTCTGGCCAAGCGTCTCCAACCTGGTGGATGTCGCCCAGTCGGAAGCGCAGCTGAAGGTGCGCCGGGGGCTCTACGGACTGGATCCCGACCGCGGGATCTCGGTTCTGATCCAGACGGCCCGGGAGAACGCACCCCGCGAGTGGGTCTTCGGGGTGCCGGATAAGGAGTCGCCCGCCCTCTCCTACGTGCTGCTGCCGAACGGGGAGAGCATCGGGCTTGTCTCGAACACCGTCGCCGAGGCGTTTCATGTGATGCCGGGCGAACTCCGTGACCTGCGCCTCTTCTCCCAAAGCCCGGATGCGGTCGAGCGGATGAAGGTTGTCTTCGGCCAGACCACCTTCGCGTTGGCCCGGACGAACGGGATCTGGTCGCTGGAGGCGCCGATCGCCGACCGGGCGGATCAGCTGGTTGTCTCCGGGGCGCTGACCTCCCTGCTGGGTCTGCACGCCCTTTCGGTGGCGGGGCCGGATGACGAGGACGCCAATGAGAAGGTCGTGCCGTTCTGTCAGGTCGAGTTGGAGTTTCCCGACGGGAAGCGGGCCTTCTCGATCGGCCATGATGATGTCGCGGGAGAGGTGCTGCGGGTGGATTTCACCGATGTCGCCGCCCATTACCGCGTCGCCGCCACCAACATGCCCGCGCCGTTCCTCACGATGGACGGGCTTCTTTCGCTGCGGGAGAAGACCCTTGTTTCGATTCCCAAGGACAGCATCCGCCGGATCACCGCCAAGACGCAGGAGGGGAATGTGCGGGTGATTGAGAAGAAGGGCGAGCATCCCGCATGGCAGGCGACCGCGAACGACAAACCCGAACCGGTCGATGAGGCGAAACTCAATGCCCTCTTCACCCTGCTCGCGAATCTGAAGGCCAAACGGATCGAGAAGTTCGGGCTCTCGCTGGAAGATCTCCAGACCTACGGGTTCCGCCAGCCGTGGTTCGAGTTGACGGTCGATGTCGAGTCCGCGGATGCCGTCCGCAAGGCCGTCCTGATCGGTAATCCCGTCGGGACGGATTCGCGCTATGCGATGGTGCGCGGCTCCAACGTCCTCTTTGTCCTCTCCAGCGACACGGTGAAGACCCTGATGATGGCAGACGATTAGCCCCGCCGACTGGGAACGGAAATCGGGAGTGACAAGTGACGGGTGACGAGTGACGAGAGGGGACAACCACCGCACCACCAAACCACCTAACCGTTGGAAACAACTGGTAAAAACAACGTAAAGGGTAACGCGGGCTAACTCGCCCGCGTCATTCCCGTTTCAAGAATGACAGGCTTGTGCGGGCGAGTTAGCCCGCGAGGACAAGGAAAGTTGTCTAACATCGTGGTTTTCATCCATCTTGAACTCGGCGGTGAATTGCGCGGATGCGCCCCTCCGAACTTCCGTTTGCCTTTATGCCCGGAATATGTCATACTGGCACCATGATATGAAAAATCGGGAAGCACATTTAAACGAGACGGTCATGAGGTGTGCCGATGTGGCGGCGGCGCCCTCGCCGTCGCAGACCGTCCAGCCCCAGTATGCCGACTTCTGCGGCTACAATGCCAGGAGCGAGCTTGGTTTCCTCGCCAGAACGGGAGGGTCGCCGTCTCTGGCGACCGAACACGAATACGCATACGATCCCATCGAAAACAAGGTTACTTTTGCTGACCTCGGCGCTGCCCGTACCTACACCGCCAACAGCCTCAACCCATACGCCCAAATCCCTATACCTCCGCGCGAGTTTTTTATGCCGCAGTTTGACGATGACGGGATTCAAACCTCAATCCAAACAGGGACGGGCGTTCGACGTTATAATCACATGGCTGGCCCCAGGTTGCGTGGAAAACGGCCAATGAGGAAAACGGCATGAAAACGAAAGCTCATTTGTGGCTTGACGCTTGGGGCGTTTGTGTCCGGATAAGCGCGCTGTGCCTTCTGCCGTGTCTGGTTCTTTCGCCCGGCTGTGCCGCACCGCCGACGGAAGCCGTGGTCAGGCACCCTCAACATGTCTGTGTCAGCGGCATCTGGGTCCCGTCGCCGGTTGATACCTGGGTTGACCTCTATGACGAAAAAGCGGATATTCCCGATTACCGTAGACCCGAGTGCGTCCGGATTCCGAATCCGTTCCCGCAGGAGGACATTCCGTATGCTTTCCCGCCGGACACGTTCAGGATTTCCCGGACGGATGATGAGGGTGTCACGGGCTTGGAGGCGATCGACCTGCCGCCGATACCTTCAGGCGCGAAGACGGTTCTGATTTGCGGGCAATACAACCTGAAGGGGCTGGCGGACAACCATGACGTGGAGATTCTGCTTTGGACCATCTTCCAGCCGAACTTCAAAGAATCCGTACACGACTTTCTGGCGCGGGAACTCCCCGGACTCGCGCACTTCAAATCACTCAAACAGTTGTATATCGCCGTTCTCACCGGTCCCGACAGCAAAGCGAAACTCTTTTCCGACATCAGTCTCTCCTGGGCGGCGGATCTCAAACATTTGTCAAGGTTGGAGCTGGATATCGACGCTTGCCTGTTCAGGGATGTGGAAAGGTTGCGGGAGCTGCCGGAACTTGAGGCGGTCAGATTCTCCTCCGACACCTCAAGGGCTCCGTCTTTTGTCATGTCGTTCGGACAGAAGGAGTGGACGAATGTCTCTGTCCTCGATCTTTCCGAAGTCTGTCTTCTTGATGCGACGAGCCTTGCGGCGGTCATGAGCGCCCAAACCGTGTCCCCGCCGGCGTTCTGCCCGCTGGAAAATCTGCCGAAACGGGTGGAGCATCTTGACCTGACCCGCTACGTGTGGTGGGACATCGGTCTGTGGGACGTGATCAGGCCGTTGCCGCAGTTGACCTCCATTGAGATATGCCAAGAGGACTTTGATGATTTTGTCAAGGAAATCGATGCGGAGCGGAAGCCGGATATCCAGAACACGCGGGAAGGGAAAAGGATCACC
>DBXN01000079.1:4985-11474 GCA_002309585.1 Verrucomicrobia bacterium UBA1211 | reverse complement strand
CTGAAGACCCGGGATCCTTCCGTTTACGTGATGATTCCGTTCGAATTGAATGATTTGCAATCAAGGGGGCCTGTCGGTCAAGTGGGACCCATTTGGGATTTCCGTTACAAGGATGCCCGCATCAACCCATACGGCGGGCGGGAAATGGAACGGGACGGGAGGACTGACGGGTTTAACTCGGATCTCCGCGATGAGGCGTTACGGGCGTTGTTGGTGGAGCATAGGAACCCACCGAGGCCTGACATGGGGGCGCGGATAGAGAATTACAAGAAACGGGATGAACTTGAGAGAAAGATGCAGGACCTTCGGAATGAGGACTCAAGACGTCGCGATGAGATTCAATCTATCAAAGAACAAATGAGGGGAGAGGCGGCAGATAAGATCGAAGAAGCGTGTGAACAGCATTGGAAATGGATTAAGGAAACGGATGGAACATTCCGGGAATACAGAAAAGAACTTATGCGTCTGAGGGCCGAGGCGCATACGCTGAACCTGCCGGAGGAGAAGAGGGGGGATATGGAGTGAGAGCCGGGATGGCCATTCTTTTTTTGCTGCTGCTGGTTCTGGCGGTATAGGCTTACCCCGCGGCATCAACCAGTCCCCAGAGAATGTCCCATGCCCCTTGAGCCCCCATTCGGGAGGTGCGATAATGCCTTCAGTTCAAAAGAAAGCTTGGTTGGTATTGACGGGAATGTTGAAACGATTGAGGTAACGCCATGAATATGATCAGACAGCATTGTATAGTGTGGACAATTGGCTTAGTGTTTTTTTCTCTCGTTGTTGCCCTGATCGTATACGCATGCGTTTACCAACGCGGTCTTCATCCGAAATTGGTGTATGAATGTAGCATAGAACATGCGATAACGGTTTGTTCGAAACTTTCCGAATGGGTTCGAGAAAGGAAGCCAGGGGAGTGGGTTCCGTTTAATATGCTCCACATGTTGTATGATAAGCAAATACCGGACAACAAGTGTCTGTTTGCCACTTATGAAGCGAGAGTCGTTCGATTTATTCCGCACGAGTTTCATGCGGTAAAAGGAGAGTTTGAGGAAACTCCCGGCGCAACAAACACCATCTACGTATATACATGTAACAAACGATACGCCGCTTCGGTTTATGCACCATAAGTACCGTGACCTATTCCTACACCCCCGACGGGCTGGGTGCGGGGCTATGTCCGTATCGATAAGCCTGCGGCTACGACGTCCAGGGACTGTCCTCACGGGAACAGGCATTCGGCGATGGCGGCGGCGGCGCGGCCGGTTGCGTTTCCGCTTCCCAGCCGGGCGTTGGCCTCGTCAAGATCGGCGAGGGTTTGGGCCCGGACGGAGGAGTCTGTCAGATAGAGGCGGAGCTGTTCGGCCAGACGCTCCGGCGTGAAGTCTTTCTGGAGGAGTTCGGGCATGACGGTCCGGCCGGCGATGATGTTGGCCAGACCGAGATGGCTGACCCCCTTGACCAGAAGCCGGGCGGCCCAGTAGGTGACGAGGCTGGCCGCGTAGACGAGGACCGTCGGGCAGCGCATCAGGCAGGCCTCAAGGGTTGCCGTGCCGGAGGTGACGGCGGCGGCGTCGGCCTGGGCGAGGACGTGGCGGGCTTGGCCATCGACAAACGCCAGATGGTCGGGTTTCACATCCACCGCCGCGACGACGGTTTCGGCGAGGCTGCGGATTTTGGGCGAGGCGGCGGGAATCACGAAGGAGCAGGTGTCGTCCAGTTGATCCTGCAGCAGCCGGGCGGCTGTGAGCAGACGCGGCAGGATGCGCGTGATCTCGCTTGCGCGGCTTCCGGGCAGCAGGGCGATCTTGTAACGACCGGACCACGGCAACGGGATCGGCGGTTCGGCGCGGGTCTCGGCGGCGCGGTCGACCAGCGGGTGACCGGTGAAACGGACCGGTAGCGCGGTCGAGGCGAAAAGTTCCGGCTCAAAAGGGAAGATGCAGAGCAGCAGGTCCATCATCCGCGCGATCTTGGGGATCCGGTCGCGGTGCCACGCCCAAACCTGCGGGCAGATGTAGTGGACATTCTTGATGCCGTGGCGGTGGGCGAAATCGGCCAGCCGCAGGTTCATGCCGGGGTAGTCGATGGTTAGGACCAGATCGGGCTTCCAGGTGAGCATCTCCCGTTTCAGATGACGCATCATCCGCAGCAGGAAGGGGAGATTCATCAGAACGGGCGTGATGCCGATCAGGGCGGTCTGGTCGGTGTGGTAGAGCAGTTCCGCGCCGGCGGCGCGCATCCGGTCGCCACCGAATCCCCGGAAGAGGATGGGACGGTTGAAGGTCTTCCTCAGGGAATCCATCAGGGCGGCGCCGTGCAGGTCGCCGCTCGGTTCGCCCGCGCAGATGAGGATTTTGAGCGGTGTGGCGGTCTCTTCCATGTCACTCCTCCGGGCGCAGCGGCGCGGCGGGCAGGCCGCTGTCGAGTCCGACGATCGCGATCTTCATCCGGTTCGCGGCGGCGATCACCTTTTCCGGCTCAAGCATCACCAGGCGGTGGGCCTGAAAGGCGATGGCGGAGACCCCCGAACGGCGGAGGGTCGAGATGGTCTTCTCGCCGATCACCGGGATGTCGAAGCGCATGTCGTGGCCCTCTTTGGCGACCTTGACCACCACGGCGCCCTTGCCGCCCAGCTTACCGCCGCGCTTGATCGCCTGGTTGGTGCCCTCAAAGGCCTCCACGGCGAGGATCATGCCGTCCTTGACCAGCAGCGTCTGGCCGATGTCCATCCCGCAGATCGCCTTGGCGACGCGGTGGCCGAATGCGATGTCACGTTGCTCGCGCTCGTCCGGCGCGCGTTCCGTCAGGACTCCGACGCCGGGCATGTAGTCATCCATGAAACAGGATGCCGGCAGAACCTTGATGTCCCGCTTCTCCATCTCTTCGACGATCTTCCCGAAGATCGTGTGGGCGTTTTTGACGGAGAGCCCGTTCAGCCAGCTTCGGGCGGTCTCGTCAAACCGTGTCCGGAAGAGGGCGACCGGCGAGATCTGTCCCACCATGATTCCGTGGGAGAAATGCTGTTTCTCGGCCCAATCGAAGATCGCGCGGATCTCCCCGATCCCGAACCAGACCGCCTCATCCGCCGCGGCCGCGACCGCGCGCGCGGTCATCCCTTTGATTGCGATCACGGAGATGTGGCGTACGCCCGCCTTCCGTGCCCCGGCGATCATACAGGCGGGGTAGGTCCCGCTTCCGGCAACAATCAGCATTTTATCGCACATGGTCTCTATCCGTCATCATCAGCGTTAAGGGAATTGAATCGGTTGGCATAGGGGGTTACAGGATGATGATGAGCCAACATCCCAGTCCATACAGCAAACCATACAGCAGATGGATACGCGCCGTCTCCGGAAGAAGCATCTTCCAATCGGTTGAAGGAACGCCGTTCCGGTTCACGAACGCCCGATGGACGGTCCGAACGGTCATCGGAAGAACGAGCGCGATCGTGACCCCGAATGCGATGACCCATGACTTGATGTCCCTTATCGATCGGCTGGAAAGGGCATCCGCCAATAGGATCAGCGGCGTGACGTAAGCGGCGGCATGCAACGCGGTATAGATCACAAGCGCCCCTTTCCGTCCGAAAATCACCGATGGGGTTTTGATGCCCGCTTCGCGGTCACCCTCGATGTCGCGCATGTCGTTCGCGTGCATGATGCAGGCGACCAGGGAGGAGATGGGTAACCCCATTAGTGTGACACCGAACAACCATGTGCCGAATCCGGGACGATTCGCAGGATCGGTCATCTTTCCGCCCAGGCACATATCCGCCGCCGCGATGAGGAGATAACCCATCAGGAAAAAGACGCAGATAAGACCAAAACCCCGGTATTTGAAGCGGATCCCGGTCGCATAGTTCAACACGCCTAGGATGCCGATGACGGCGATGGCGAGCAGCGGCCAGAATAAACCGCGACAACGGTAGATCAGAACCGCGGCCACCGCGATGCCGATTGCCAGCATGGCCATCCCCATCGCCAGCAC
Organism: Verrucomicrobia bacterium UBA1211; assembly: GCA_002309585.1. Lineage (GTDB taxonomy): Bacteria > Verrucomicrobiota > Kiritimatiellia > RFP12 > UBA1067 > UBA1211. The sequence goes on along the minus strand of DBXN01000079.1, from coordinate 7,487 downwards.
ATGCGCGGGTTTGACCGTTCCGTCCACCAACTCGGGATGGCTGCACGGACTGCCCGCACGGTCCACGCCGCCCCGGTAGTCGCCCCAGGTGTTCAGCAGGTTGCAGGCGATCTGGAGGGCGCCGCAGGAGAGGAGGGCGAGAACGAAGTTGGTCCTGCATGCGAAACGGTTGATACACATCGCGACCCAAATGGGAACGATGGTCGCGGTTAATGACCAGATTCTGAAAAGATGCCACCAAACCCGTATATTGTTTCTGCGTTCGTCCATTGTCCGCTCTCCTCTAATCGTTTTCGGCCGGCGGTTCCGGATTCTCCTGGGATTCCGGAACTGCCGGTTTTTCCGGGGATGGCACCGGGTCGGAATCCTTCAGGATGCCGGTCAGGTCTTCGGCGTCGGGCATGGTCGCGCCGTACTTGTAGAGGTGGAGACCAATCGCGTAGGCGCAGGGGAAGGCGCTGCAGAGGATGACCGGGATGATGGCGTTCAGCCATTTGAAGGTTGGGTAGACGGCCAGGTTCCAGCCGGCGACCCACGCGTAACCGATGACGGCGCTGATCGCCCAGATCGCCATCCCGTGGATCCGGCGGGTGAAGGCCACCCGGACCCCGACATAGATCAGCGTCAGGAAGGGGAGCGAGACCCAGGAGATCGTCAGACCGTAGCGGGCGATTGCGCCCATGAACGCCAGCCAATTCCCCTGCCGGCGGACGAGGTGGGGGAAGTAGTAACAGATCAGAAAGAGCTGTGGCAAGAGAAACACGATCAGACTCCAGCTCAGCAGGCTGCGGAGTCCCTGTTTGACTTGCGGGTTCATGGCGGTCCTTTCCTTGCGTATAACGATTTCGGAATAGTGTAGCACATCATGCGGGAAGGTTAAAAGACGATTAAGCGGGCAAAGGGGTAAAAGTTGAAAGGCGCCGACCGCAAAAAACTGTCCGCGGGCATTGACAACCCGGCCGGAGTGTGTTACATTTCCCTCCACTTTTTTGCGGGTGTAGCTCAATGGCAGAGCCCCAGCCTTCCAAGCTGGTTACGAGGGTTCGATTCCCTTCACCCGCTCCATCTTTTTCTCCGCTTCCCGCTTGAATTCGGGAGGTGTCTCTGCTAAAGTTTAAGGTGATCCGTGGAACTGACGAAGCGGGCGCGTGCCTGTGTGGAGTTCACCACGTGGACCACGGATTTTCATGAAGTCGTTCGTCTGGGCATTATTCCATTGTTTGCCCGTATAAGGAGTGCGGCCATGAATAATGCGTCATCCAAGTGGAGTCGTCGTTACGACTCGATCCTCGCGTTCAAAAGAACCTTCAATGCGGTCTTGCCGGCGGTCTTGCTGGCGCTGGCGGTCGGCCAGATCTACGCCTTCACCCTCTTTTCCGATCCGATCGCGACGGCGATCGGGTCCACCCAGCCCAAGGTCCAGTTCGCCTTCTCGCTCGGCATCTTTTTTCTGGGGATGGGGGCGGCGTTTTTCGGCAAGATCGTCGAGAAGAACATCAAGCTTTCCACGGTGATCGGCACCCTGCTCTTCATCGCCGGGCTGACGGTGACGGCGATCGGCATCAACGTGAAGTCCCTCGCGCTGATCTATCTGGGGTACGGGTTTCTGGTCGGGACCGGGACGGGGATCATCTACATCAGCCCGGTCAAGACGCTGATGCTCTGGTTCCTCAAACACAAGGCGGTCGCGGCGGCGGTTCCGATCATCAGTTTCGGGCTGGGGTCGTCGCTCTGCACCCTGCTGTATAAGGCGCTGTACGGGGCGTGCGGGATCACCTTCATCTTCTACGCGCTGGCCGTGGTCTATCTGGTGCCGATGGCGATCGGGACGTTCCTGCTCCGGAAACCCGCCGCCGCCGTGCGTGAGGCGAACCGGGCGGCGGCGCTTGCCGCCTCGTCGCCCGCCGGGGACGCCTTCTCGTATGGGAAGTTGCTGTGCGACGGGTATTTCATCCGCAGCTGGCTCTTCATGTTCATGAACATCAGCTGCGGGTTGTCGCTGATCCCGCTCTCGAAGCAGATGATGGCCACGATCCACTACGGGGATGCGTTAATCAACGGGGTTTTGGTCGGTTGCGGTCTGATGAACGGCGCGGGACGGTTCATCTTCGCCTGGTGGTCGGACCGGCTCGCGCACCGGATCAACATCCTGCTGATCCTGCTGGCGGTCTCGGTGGGGGTGATGGGCCTCTCGTTCTATCCGATCCTCATCGGGTTGACGCTGCTGGTGATCAACGCCTGCTACGGGGCGGGCTTCTCGACGATTCCGGCGGTGCTGGCCGACCACTTCGGGATGTCGAACATCTCGAAGATCCACGGCGCGGTCCTCTCCGCCTGGGGCGTGGCGGGGCTGGTGGGAAACCAGATTTCCCTGCGGGTCTTCAATCAGTGGGGGATGATCGGCGTCTCGACGATGCTGGTCATCGGGTATGCGGTGAACTACCTGAACGTCCTGTCGCTGAAGGGGCGCGCCGGGGTTCAGGGCCGCTCGAAGTAGCGGTA
>DBXN01000079.1:0-4975 GCA_002309585.1 Verrucomicrobia bacterium UBA1211 | reverse complement strand
CGGCGCGGTGTCCCCGTGCCGGTAGAAGTCGAGGATCTCGCCATCCACGCCCCCGCCCGGCGTGTTGTCCGCCCATTTGAAGCGCACGTCAATCCGCTTTCCCTCCAGACCAAGCGCCTTGCGGGGAAGCGTGAGGGTCAGGACTTTCCCGTCAATCGCCATCTTGGCCCTGTCGATCTCGCGCCAGTTCCATCCGCCTTCGCAGGCCTCAAGGATCGCGGTATGGGCGTCCGGCGGTGTGAGGCGGTTCACGATGAAATGGAAGTGGTTCCAATGGGGAGCCGGATCGTCGGCCGCGAGCGAAAGGGAGAGGAGAAGGCGCATCCACGCCTTATCCGTGTGAGGGGTGAGCGTATCGGCGCAGGTGACGCTGAAGGTGATTGTCCGGTCGTCGTGCGAGACGGCACATTCGATCAGGTCATTCCGACCGGTATTGTCGGTGTAGCGGATTCCGCCGTAGCCGATGGCATCGCGCGCAAGCGTGTCGTTGCGGGCGTCGCGGTAGATGGGGTTCTCCCCGCAGGCGCGTTGGGGGCGGACACCCTTGAACCGCCGGATCTCCTGGACCAGCTGGTAGTAGAAGTGGTCCTTCAGGATGCCGCTTGAGGGTTCGATGTCGCGGCTGAAGGCGGGGGCGTATTGGTCGGGGAAGGCGGTCCGTGTCCCCATCCACTCCGGATGAAGCCCGGCGACCCACTCGTTCCAGCCCGTGACGAAGAGGTAGTCGGGATTGACCGCCCGCGCCCACCGCATCTGCTGGGCGAAGTTGTCGCCGTGGAGGAAGCGGTTCGGCTCGTCCCGCTTCGGATTGCGGTTGGGTGCGAAATGGAGCCGTTCGCCGGGACGGAGCTCCGCGACGTCGGGGCCCATGTAGGCGCGGCCGAAGACGTTGATGTCATTCATCGCGGCCNNTGCCGTCCGTCCCGTCCCCGCCAGGTGTGGTTCTGTGCGACGCCCGCCGCGCAGAACTCGAAGGTGCCGTCGCTCTTGGGCCCGTAGGCGTGTTGCGGGAAGACCTCCAGCCAGCACCATTGGTTGGGGGCCTGCGGACCGACGGCGTAGGCGGGCTGGAGGGGCCGGAAGGNNAGGGCCGCGCGGTCTTCGGGCGAGGTGCCGTTCGCGTCGGCGATCCGCTTCAGGACGCTCGGTTCGGCATGGATCAGCGGTTTTCCCTGCCAATCGAACCAGAGGTCGCGGAATTTCCCTGGCTTGTAGAGGTCGCGGTAGAGCTGGAGGATGCTCTGGACCTGGACCGGGTTTCCGAAGAAGGGAAGCATGTAGACGAAACGGGGCGTTTCGAAGCCGTCCCTACGCATGGCGGACCAGGTACGGAGCAGGTTCCAGGTCGAGTCCATCCAGGTGAGGTTACCGTTGGTGGCGTCGAAAACCACGGCATCGATCTGTGCCTCCGCGAGCAGCTGCGCGTGGCGGCGGACCACCCAGGGGTCGGTGGTCATGTAGTAGTCGAAGATCGGCTTGTCCCAGTGGTGCCGCTGGAACGGTTTGCCCCAACCCGGGTCATCGGGGTTGTCCACGAGGCTCGGTTTGGCGGCGATCAGTTCCGCGTTGTTGTGCGGCGGGTTGTCAGTGACGCCCTGATGCCAGGTCCAGTAGAAGATGCCCACCTTCTTGTCACGCGGGGCGGGGAGGGTGGCGCTGTCGCCGAGAACCCGCTCCAGTCCGTCCATGGCGTCCCAGGTGTCCGCATAAAGATCGCGCGGTGTGAAGGGCGTGCCGGTCGCCCTGCCCGTTTCATCGGAGGGGTTGGCGGAGGGTTTCGGCGCGAGGGAGGGGGCGGCGAGGATTTGGATGAGCTGTGCCGAACCCGCCGCGGCGAAGGGGGCGTCTTTTGTCGTCACGCTGAATTCAAATGAACCCTGAATGCGCGTTCCGTTGAGGAAACACTCGGATCCATCCCCCACGTTTCGGGTCTCCCAGACACCGACCGCCTCGTCGCCGTCGGCGACCTCGGCGTAAAGCTCGCCGCTTTGGGGCGGGAAATCAAGGGTGAGGAGCGCGCAATCCCTGAAATCGACAAACCGCCGTGTCGCGATCGGCGCGTTCGCGCGGGTCGCCGCCACGGATCCCGCCCATGTGTAGAGGGCGAGTGTAAGGGATCCCTTGTCGTTGCTGTAGCTGGGACAGCGGGCGTTGAACGCGCAGATCGGGATATCGGTTTTGAAATGGACCCCCGCCGCATTTCCGGACCCGATCTTGATCGCCCTGTGGGCCAGCGGATCCTGATACAGTTCACGTACAATCGTATACCGCGTCGCGTTGTCGCCAAACGCCATCGCCGCGATCATGAACCCGACCGTCCGTGCCATCGAATGTTTCATTTTCCACATGATATCCCCTCATCCGCAACGCTCACCCCTCAACGCTCAACCCTCAACCGTTTATCCCACAAACCACTTTCCCGCAACGGGGATCTTCCGGATCGTCACGCTGATCGCGGTCGCGGCGAGAAGGGTCGAGAGGGCGGTCAGCGGGATTACGGCCGGGGTGGGGAGGAATTGCCGGTAGTATTCGACAAAGGGAGTCAGGAGCAACATGTGCATCAGGTAGGTGCCGTAACTCGCCTCGGAGGCGGGACGGATGATCCACCGGTAGAAGGCGCCATCCCAGATAAACTTCCGGAGGATGAGGAAATAGGCGATGACCGTCATCGCCACGCCGGTTGAGCAGAACTCCCAGCTCATCTCCAGATCGACGGCGGTCGCGTAGGGTTTTGTGACCGGAAAGCCCGCTTCGGCGGGGATGCGGAGGTAGAAGAAGGTACCGACGATCGCCATGCCGGCCAGCCAGAGGGGGATCGCGGTCGCGAGGGTTCTCCGCCACGTCCACGTCGGCGCGAAACGTTTGAAGTAGAAGCCCAGCAGCAGGTAACCGAAGAACCCGCTGACGTAGTGGAAGGTGCCGAACATGTTCCACGGGCATTCGCCGAAGAGGTAGGGAACGACGCCGAAGGGCGGGTCACCGAAGAGGAAACCCCAGAGTTTGCGGAGGAAGGGGAAGGTGGTGGTGAAGAGCCAGACGAGCAGCCAGCCCCGCACCTCTTTCTCTGTGGCCTTCTCCGCCCACGGGGAGAGGAGCGGCATCAGCAGGTAGAGGCCCAGCAGCATCGGGACGAACCAGAGGTGCCCCGCCGCGTCCGGGAAGTTGAACAGCAGTTTGGAGCCCTCTTTGAACCACCCTTCCGGACGGGCCTGGACGAAATAGATGAGTGCCCAGATGACGAACGGAATGACAACCCGGGTGAGCCGGCGGCGGTAGAAGGCGCCGGTCGCGACCTTCAGCGGGAAGAGCAGGTAACTGGAGGCGATGACGAAGAGCGGGACGGAGGCCCGTACCGCCGAGTCGATCCAGGTCGCCCAGAAGGCATCACCGGCGGAACGGAAACAGGTGTTCCCGTCCGCGTCAAAATAGAAGGGTTCGCAGGAGTGGACGATCATTACCATCAGGCAGGCGATGATCCGGAGATAGTCGAGGAACACGATCCGTTTACTGTCGGTTGTTTCATGCATGGCGCGTTGTCCTTTATGCGTGATCGATGGAGTGGTGCGAAAGGGTGTGTCCGTCCCAATAGCCGAAGGTCCGTTCCTGACCGCCCTTGGGACGTGAGATGGAGCCGGGATTGAAGAGCGTGATGCCGCAGGCGAGTTTCGTCAGGACCGCCAGATGGGTGTGGCCGTGCGCCAGAACCGTTCCCATGCCGATGGGCGGGAGGCAGTATTCGTTCCACAGGTGGCCGTGCGTGAGGAAGAAACGTTCCCCGTCGGCATCCAGTACGGTGTAGTCGCGCAGCATCGGGAATTCAAACAGCAATTGATCCTCATCCTCGTCGCAATTGCCGCGCACGGCGGTGATCCTGTCTTTGTAACCGTTCAGGATCTTGACGACCTTTGGCGGGTCGTACCGGTGGGGACCCTCCTCGTTCAGACCGTGGATCAGATCGCCCAAAAGGACCAGCCGGTCGAATCCCATCTGTTCTCCCTGTTCCAGCGCGGCCGCCAGCGTCGACGGTATCCCGTGGATGTCGCTCACAAACACAATCCTCATCGTTCCCGATTCCCTTCGCTCGCGGACGGTGCATCCGCAGATGTGAAAAGGGTACAGGAAATGGCTATGGGAAACAAGCGGGAACGTCCCGTCCGCCACGAAAAATGCGGGCGGCTCCGTCCAGGATGGTTGAAAACAACTATTTTAAACAACTTTTCTTGTCCGCGCGGGCTAACTCGCCCGCGCATACCTGTCGTTCCTGAAACGGACTCCCGGAGGAGGTCAGAATCTCACGGCTGTCAGTGTCATAGAAATATCGTTCGATCGTGGCGAACTTCGGATAGAAATTGACGATGATTCCGCACGCCGCCTTGAGCAGCCGCATGTAGTTAAAGAGTTGCGCGCGATGAGTAGACGTCAAGGACGACACGGCCTTGCATTCGACGATGACATCACCCTTGCAAAGGAAGTCGATACGATATTCCGCATCCATTGGGCGCCCCTTGTAATGCGGGTGAAATGTCTTTTCTCTCTCAAACGGGATGCCCCTGTCGGACAATTCAATTGCAAACGCCTCTTGGTAGCAGTATTCGTTGATACCCGGACCAAGCTCATCGTGAACAGAATGTAGTGCGCCCACAATATCATAGACATGATCCTTCAGCTCTTCGATATTCATCATGGCATCTCCTCCTATGATGGCGCAATTATACCCAAAATCTATCGGCTATGACATGTGAAAAATGGGAATAACGCGGGCGAGTTAGCCCGCGTTACCCTTCAAGTTGTTTTTACCAGTTGTTTTGGGTGTTTTCCAATTCCCAATCGGCATGGGTGAAAACATAGGTGCGCTCAAAAATCGCATTTCCGTCAATTAACGGTTGACGCGGCGGGGCAAGTTTGGTAAAGTCTTTCCCGTTTTTCACCCAATCGGGTGGAGAGCGGATGTGTGGCGAGATAGCTCAGCTGGTAG
>DBXN01000136.1:17568-17899 GCA_002309585.1 Verrucomicrobia bacterium UBA1211 | reverse complement strand
GTCAGCAGGTCCTCCCAGATGCCGCCGTCGCGCGAGAGCGCCCAGAGCCAGACCTTGCGGCCGTACTTGTGGGTGATGGGATTGGTGTGGATCGAGCCGAACTTCTTTTCCGGCCACCAGATGCCATAGACCGAGTTGTCGCCGTTGAGCACATGGTAGGATTTCGGTCCCCCGAAGGCGTTTCCTGAAACGCGGGAGAGGGTGTGCCCGTCGGCGTCGACCGGCCAGGGGTGCGAGTCGCCGCCATGCCCGATGTAGGCCGATCCGTGGAAAAAGAACTCGGGGTCGCCGCGCACGGAGTAGGCGGCGTTCATCCACTGGTAGTAGGGGG
>DBXN01000136.1:14222-17523 GCA_002309585.1 Verrucomicrobia bacterium UBA1211 | reverse complement strand
GGTTCACCTCCACCTGCCAGGTGGTCCGGCAGATCAGTTCGGTGTCGGAGCAGAAGTAGCTGACGCTGCCGTCGGCGTTTGTCCGGCAGAGGTAGGAGACCGGGGTGGAGGTGGAGGGGGCGTGGCCGATGATCCCGAAGTTGAACTCGATGCCGCCGGAGCACCACGGGCCGCGCTGGGCGATATTGCGGAATTTGACGGCGTGGTTGTAGTAAATGAAGGCTTCGCCGGTCGCCTTGTCCTCCGCCCCCCAGATTTTGCCGCCGATCTCCGGCAGGATGGTGACCTTGATTTTGTCATTCTCCAGGATGACGGCCTTCCACTTCTTCGGGACGCTCGTCGCGCTGGTGCCATCGAAAAAGAAGTAGGGGAAACGGGTGGTGTCCGTGGCCGGGACGGGGTTCGGATCGGAAAACGGGTAGGTCGGGAATTCGATTTCCGTCTCCGTGACCTTCGCTTCCGCAAAGGCGCCCAACGCGAACAGACCCGCCACAAGTGTGACGGCCAATGATTTCGGGACAGTAGTTTTCATAGTTATCCTTGGGTTAAACACTTTCATCTTATCAAGAGGGAGGAGGGGAAGAAAGGAAAAACGCGGGCTAACCCGCCCGCAGGGCGCATCTCGCCCATACAATCATTTTGAAATTGTGGAATTGTGAAAATGTGGAATTGAGGCATTGTGAACCACCGCACTACCAAACCATTCACCGTTGAATTCTGCCTGTTCTACCTGTTCTACATGGTTAATGTTATTTATTTCTTCGCGGTACGCGTTTGTCAGGGTAGTGAGTGTTTTGGACAGGATTAACATGATTGGGCCTTTCAAATCCTCTCGATTCTGTTAATCCGCTCAGTTTTTAGCCGCCAAAGGTAAGGAACGCAAATGTGTCTTCCCGTTGAGGGTTGAGGGCTGTCGGGCACGGACGCGACGGGGCGCGTCCCTCCCGTTGCGGCGACTACCGACTGACAATTAGCGACTGCCCGTGTGTTCTTTTCCTTGCGGTCCCCGTCCCGTTCTGTTACTTTCTTGTCAAGATTGGGTGGGAATATGTGGAGTCATGTGATGAAACGTTTTGTCCTGTTGGCGCTGACGCTTGCGCTTCTGCGGGCGGAGGGCGCGGTAGAGGTGGGCGCTTTCCCGCCGCCGTCCGGTATCGCGGGTGGCATCTCGACCAATCTCCCGATCGGGCGGTGGACTGCGGACAAGCGTATCCTTCGCCTCTCGTTGGCCTTTACCGCGACTCCGACGGGAACCGGCGTTTCGCCGTCGTGCGGGGGGCGCAGGAGGGTGACTTCACCCTCACGGCCCGCTTCAAGGACGGGATTCTCGGTATGAGTGACCCGCCCCATATCCGCGCCGGAGTTTTATCCACCAATATTATCCCGTTGCACGTGTACATAGCGAGGGGTGATGACACTCCGGCCCCCCTTGTTGATGGGAATGTGGTTGAGGAGTGGATGTCAGAGGTTAATAATATCTATAGGCAAGTAGCTTTGAAATTCGTCATTATACACACTGAATATTTCACTTCTATACAGAGCGATAATTGGCGAGACATTACAACACAGGTAGTACTAACAAATCTATATTCATACACAAATGTCTCTTCTGGGCTTGAATTATATTGTGTGAGAAGCCTTCCAAATAATGCAATGGGGAAAGCGACATTTATAACTAAAGAGAACCAGAACAATGAGGACTGGTACGGTATCGCAATAAATGTGTCAACAAACAACCTTCATCCTGAAAGGACTCTTGCCCATGAGATTGGTCACACATGCGGGTTGGATGATATCTACCTTGGAATCGACTGGCGAGCTAAATCTCGATCAATCAAGTCATCTCTTGCCCCTTATAACTGGACAGGGGGAAATGACACAGTCAATTATCTTCATTCTGGCCAGACCTATTCGAACATCGTAGTGAGGTCACTCATGCATGGATTCTCGACTCCTGCCAACTGGGATATCCCGTTCGTGGGGATGCAAGGGGCGTCAGGGCCGAGCAACTCGCTGTTTCAGCTTCAACCTATCGGCCTTGACCGAATGAACCGGGCGCCGTCACATTGAGAAGATGCGTTATGAAGAGACACATCATCATAGTTTTGATTCTCATTGGGCTTGTGCAGTATGCGAAACCTCAAGTCCGGTTATCACACACGACTCCCGTCGATGAGATACCTGTGGAGGAGACGGCGACACTTGCCGGACTCACCACCCAGCTTGGTTATGTCTGCGAGGGCTGGTACGGTTTGGATTTTCCGGGATTGATCGAGCTTGTTAAACGGCTCCACGCGCCTCGGTGGATGTTTCACAAGGCGGTTAGAGGCGTATGGAAGGAGTTTCAGGCAAATCCGCCACCTGACACTGCCTCACCCAATGATTTGCGGGTGTATATCAACAAGGAAATACGGTTGCTTGAATTGCTGGCGACATGCGCGGACCGCTATGATCGTGCGCTCTTCAAAACCATGTATCGGGACGCGGATATTCCTAAGGAATTACGCTATTGGGCTTATTTCGCCCATCTTTTCTCCGCCACAGAGACTGAACTGCCTGATATCATCAGAACCGTGACTAGCCAGCCGGACTTCTCGCAAGATGACAGAAGACGGATGTACCAGATGATCGATTTTGCCTATTCATTTGCATCACCGGTGCGCAGGGCGGTGTTTAAGGAGAACTTTTTATCTGCCGTGCGCCAAGAGAAATCCGCGGCAAATTTTTTCGACTGCGATTGCCTGCTTAAGGTGTTCGATTCTGATTACGCGAGATCGGATGCCCGTAAACAAACCATTGCCTATTTCAGGACACTGATCGACCCGCAAGACAAGTACAAGGATGCCTATGCGTCCTATCTTGATGTTGCATTGAATGAATGTACAAATCTTGCCGTGGCTGTTAAGAAACCTTATTCCGTCTCCTATCCCCCCTTTGTCAGCTACGAGGAGTCGATCCTCGGCGAGAAGCCGAACCCGTACCGTAGCGCCATCCGGATTGCCGTTGGAAGCGTTTGCGTGATTGGGTTGTTTGCGGGGATGTGGGTTTGGATGCGGCGGAAACGGATGGGTAGAAGTGACCCATTTCCGCATTTTGAATAGCCCCCCGCTCACGCGCTGCGTGAGTGATTCGATTCGGGTAACTTTTCGCGTTTCGTGTATTCCGTGGTTGAAGTTATAGGTAAGAGAGAAGGTGTAAAGGGTATGGACAATTCTCACAGAATGTATATGGGCATCCCTTTGAATGTTTCCGATCTGGATGATCCGGAAACTAGCGGTCTGCGCTACGAGGACATCCAATT
>DBXN01000136.1:0-14181 GCA_002309585.1 Verrucomicrobia bacterium UBA1211 | reverse complement strand
TGACCTCTTTACCGAATTCAACAGCGGCGGGGTGATGACGCACATTTGATCTTTTTTAGATGTCTCCGTCATGGTATACTAGACCCGTTTTTGTTTTACTGTGTCGAAGGAATAGTCATTATGGATTTTAACGCGCTGATCGCGGAATTCGCCGCGAGGCACAATGTGGCGGGACTCGCCGCTGAAGCCGGTCTGGTTTCGCTGGACATCGACAGTGTCGCCGTTACGATTGTCGCCGCTGACGACGGGGTCGCCCTATCCGCCGAGATCGGCAAGCCGCCCGCCAAAGGCCGGGCCAAATTCGCCGACATCCTTCTTGAGGCCAATCTCGAATCGGAGACCTTTTTCGCCAAAACGCGCGAGACGGACACCTATGTCCTGGTCCGGTATCTCCCGCTCGCCAATCTGGACGGGGAGTCGTTCGACGCCGCCCTTGAAACGCTTGTCAACACCGCCGAGACCTGGCGGCTGCTGCTCGCGAACTTTCATCTAGCGGAGACGGGGGGCGATGCGGCCGATCCTGTTTTTTCTCCCTCCGGGTTCATGCAGGTGTAACCTTTCCCGTCGGGATGTGTATACGGGACAGAATGATCCATTAACCTTTCGATAAAAAGGAGAATCACCATGGCTATCAATCTTCAGTCTCTCGATAAATTCCGCGTCGCTACGGAGTGGACGGCAAAGGGAATCGCCAATCTTGACGGCACCGACGCCATCCGGCAGAACGGAACCTACAGCGGCGCGCTCAGCGCCCTCGGCCGTTCCAAAATTGAACGGGCGGCGAACAATGATGTCCGTACCGAACTGTTGAAGGCGCTTGGTAACGCGTTCGGTCTCGCCGGGATGGGCGAGAAAGACGGAACCGTGACCTTCTCCAAGGGTTTCATGGACAAGCTGGAGCGGATTCTCGGCTCCGATTTTAAGCGGGATGATTTTAAGATCGATGCCGACGGCAAGGTCTCTTCCGGGCGTCCGCTCACCTCGCGGCGCATCACGGCCATTCTCGCCAAGGCGGAAGTCGCCGCCAACAAGGTCGGGGAGACGGGTAACTCGGACTCCGATGAGATCGGGGAGACGGGTGAAGTCGGCAAGGCCGCGACCTTAACAAAGACCGGCGGTGTCCGCAAGGACGCGACCTACGGTCCCTATGCCAAGAAGCTTGCCACCATCAAACAGGATATCTCGAAACTGGACAAAGAAGCGTACTCACAGGTACATAAGTTTTTCAAGCGTGTCGAGATGACCCTTGATTTCCTCTACAACGAGCTGGACATCGACCGGAGCGATCCGAACGCGTCAGATCCCTCCGCGTTGCGAAACGACGAAGAATACGAGTTCCTGAAGGAGATCGGCGATCTGAAGGGGGCCAAACCGGCCTTCCAGTACTATGATTCGAAGTCCGGCCGTTTCGTTAAGTTGGATAATACCTACACGTACCAAAACGATGTCCTTTGGCACAGGATCGGCGGTGGGCTGCTCCACCTTGAACGCGCCGCCTTCAGGCAAAATGAATCTGAAGATATCGCGCCGCTGCGCAAGTACATCGTGGACAATCTGCGCCTCTTCGTGATGAAGTCGATTGACACCTACTTCGCGGCCAAGGACGCCGGAAAGATGGATGCCTTCTTCGCTCATCTCCGGTCGCCGGGCGCCTGCATCGAGGACCAGTGCCTGCATTTTGTGACGTTTGAGACCAAACATCTCTCCGAGGGTTGGCAGGGGGTCTCCAAGGCGGAGGCCGAGGAGCTTGAGAAAATCGCCAACCGGGATCCGGGCGAGGATGGACCGGCGGTCGATAACGCCGAGGCGCTCTTTGTGGACGTCTTCGGTGACCTGGATGGCGAGGAGTGGTTCAACGATCTGGAGAAGAAGAGCTGGACCCCGGATGTCGCCAAATTCCTGAAGGACAATCTGGTCGGCAAAACCTGCGTGATGATGTCCTACAACGAGACCACCCAGCGTTTCGACGAAATGAAGAACGATCAGGGTGCCCCCGTCATCAGGCCGCTGACTGACGCCGATATCGAAACCCTCTGCCGTAAGGCCTTCGAGAAGGTCTATAGCTGAGAAGGGTAGGAGACCGAAAGAACGCATTCGTTTGATTGGCCATTTCAGGACTTCGCCCCAACCGGAAGGTGTCAACCGGGAAGGCTGGTTGCCGACACTGGATAAGGCGCTTGACGAATGTACAAATCCGTTTGTATTTGGCCGCAAGGAACGCAACGAACGCAAAGGTGTCTTCCCGTTGAAGGTTGAGGGGTGTCGGGCACGGACGCGACGGGGCGCGTCCCTCCCGGGCTGTCCGCCGTGTTTGCTCGATTTGCGGATGTCAAAACACTGCCGACTGCCGACTGGCGACTAGCGCCTTTACATGGCGCGGCGGGTTGGATTATAATGGCTTCGTCACTTGATAATGTCTCCTGCGGGAGACGGAAAGAGAGGGATGCGATGAGGCCGATGACAACTGCGGGGAAACCGGGAAATAGGGGTGTGCCGGTCACGGTGACCGGATGGATCGCGCTGTCGCTGTTGCTGGCGACGGGAGCCTTGGGCGCTGTTCAATGGGAGCCCGCCGCCGACATCACGGGCGATAGGGATGTCCGGACGAATGGGGTGGTGCGGTACGCGTATTCGTGGAAAATGGGTAACAAGGACTCGATCATCGTCAATGGCGTCCCGTTTGTCCCGCAGGGCCGCAGCGGGAGAGGGGGCGTGGATGTGCTCGCGCCGGTCCTGAACGTATGGGATGCGGGCCGGAAGTGGTCGGGCGATGAGGAGGCTTCGGAGGATTTTTCGGACGATTACCGGGCCATCCTCAGCGGGGTGATATTCAACGGATACGGCCAAACCGCCACGGTGACGCTGCGCAATCTCATCCCGGGCCGCCGTTACCTGGTCCAGGTGTGGTGCTGTTCCGTCTTCCCGGAGTTTGCCGATCAAACCAATGTGGTGGATGGTGGGCATGCGGTGCGCACCCATGTCGGTACGGCGGATGACCCGGCGTTGGGCCAGTACATCACGGGCGTCTTCACCTGTTCCGCCTCCGGCGAGGAGTCTTTTACGCTGGGCGCCCCCAAGTGGCCGATTCTGAACGCCCTCCAGGTCCGGGACCTTGACGGCGAGGCGGAGATCCGGTGGGAGGAGCCGCAGGATATCGTTTCCGATTCGGATGTGAGGACCGAGGGCCGGCTGGTCTTCGCCTACCACCACAACGGCCAGAGTGTGGAGGTGAACGGCGTGCCGTTTACCGGTGTACCGACCGCCCAGCCGATTCCCGATAACCAGGAGGGCCTCGCCGATGTGGTCAGCGTCGGGTTCACCGGGATTACGGACTCGGCCTACGGCTCGAACGGCCTCTCCGGTGACTACGCGAAACTGGTGGTCGGCGGGGCGTATCTGGACAACGGCGAGGGCGGGCTGGTCATCCGGAACCTGATTCCCGGCCGGAGCTACCTGCTCCAGCTGTGGGTGCACGACAGCCGTGAGGCACTCGGGAATTACCGTGCGGAAGAGGTGGACGGGCAGGTGATCCTGCGCTACCGGACCGGGACGGGAAACGGGCAGTATCTGGTCGGGCGCTTCCAGGCGACCGCCCCGACACGCGCCATCCCGCTGAAGATTGTCCCGATCGAGGGCCGGAACGGGTCGCTGCAGTGGAACGCGATCCAACTCCGCGAACTCAACCCCGGCGGGATCGCCTGGCGCGTGGAAGCGGTGGCGGGCGATGAGTCGGTCAGCACGGAGGGCCGATCCGTCTTCGCGCTGACCTACGCGAATGAGGCGGTCACCGTCAACGGGGTGACGTTCCAACCCGCCTTGGGCGATCTGTCGATAGCGGATGAGGCCCGCAGCGTTACGCTGGAGGGGTTTGAGGCGGTGAACCGCTGGGCCGATTACTTTCCCACTTGGGAGTCGGCCGGCGCGAGCGCCGAACTTCACGCCCTGCTGGCCTACGGCATCTATTCCCAGAATGCCCGCGAGGTGCGGCTGACCCTCAACCGTCTGGTCCCGGGAGGGCGCTACCAGATCCAGCTTTTCGCGACGGATACCCGTCCGATCGCCTCCCGCGGGATGATCGTGGACGGTCTCGCCCGTACCTACCTGAGCTACGGGCTCGCCCGTCCGATCGCCAACACCGCCATCGGGTCCTTCACGGCGTCGGGACCGGAGCAGACCATCCCGCTGGCGCCTGTGGCGCCGACCGGGGCGAACAGCGACATCCTCTCCACCCAGTTCCAGGCGATCCAGCTCCGGCGCCTCGATCCCTTCACGGCGGATGAGATCACCTGGACGGTCACCGAGACGCTGGATGAGTCCGATGTCTCGACCGAGGGCGGGCTGGCCTACGCCTATACCTACAGCGGCAACGATCTGATCGTGAACGGCGTGCCCTTCACTTCCGCCTCGACGCCGGAGGGATTCGGCGCGGACGTCACCTTCAGCCAGCCGTTCGGCGGCATTCACCGGGCGTTTGACGCCGGCTACACGGGAATGAGTGTGGCCGGGGCCTACCGGACCCTTCAGGGGTGCGGCGCGTACCAGGATGACCGGTTGACGCTGGCGGTGACTTTCGGCAACCTCCGTCCCGGCCACGCCTATCTGGTCCAAATGTGGACCTGCGATCTCCGCCCCGGAAACGGGACGGCCCGTTTTTGGCATGCGGACGGCTCCCCGCGCATTCCCTACCGCGACGGGACGTCCGGGAACAGCTGGATGGCTACGGGCAGGTTCCTCGCCGTCGGCGGGAACAAGCGGATGACCATGACCTTCGGCGCGACCCAGGGCCGGTTCTCGGCGCAGATCAACGCCTTGCAGGTCCGTGATCTGGGCCTCCATGGGGAGGTGGAGACGGTGCCCGGCGGGACATGGTCGTTGACCGCGGATACGGTCAAGACGGCGCCGGTCTATTGCGACGCGCCCCTCTCCATCGGCGCGCCGGGATGCCCGTATTCCTTTGACGCCCGGGGCGGGGTGATCGCTCCCGAGAGCGTGGTCGAGGCTGTCTGGGGCGGGACATCGCTGCTGAAGACGGGTGACGGCACGATGACGCTGAACGGCGCCGCGCCGGTATTGGAGCGTATCGACGTGTCGGGCGGGACTTTCACCTTCAACGGCACGGTTTCGCGTCCGGTCCTCCTGACCGTCCAGCCCGGCGCCTCATTGTCCGTCGCCGAGGGAAAAGCCCTCCCTGCGGTCGCGCTGGATGGGGAGGGCCGCTATGCCGGACCGGGTGAGATCCATCTGGACAATCCCCATGTGGAGAACTGCCGGGCGGTTCTGACCGACGGGGTGAAACTCGTCAAAACCGGCGGGCTCGATCTCCTGCTCACCGGGCCGTTGGGCGGCGCGACGGTGAAGGGCGTGGCGGGCCGGGTCGTGGTGGCGGGTGACCAGTCCGGGGCTTTCGCCCTGGCGGGAGCGATCGCCTTTGACCGGGCGTGGGTGACGGGAACCCTGACGGCCGCGGAGGACCTGACGGTGACGGGTCTCACGCTGGACCGTGGGGCGACCCTGCATCTCGCCGGGAAATCCGTTCTGACGGCCGCGGACGATCTGGACCTTGACGGGGTGATCGTGACGGCGGAGGAAGTGGACCGCCAGCCGGACAAGATTCTGATCCGGGGCGAGGGCGTCTTGGCCGGTACCCCCGAATTCCGTTTCGGCAAACGCGGTTACCGGCCCTACTTCGACGCCGCCCGCAACGCCTGGTGCGTCCGGTTCGACGGTTTTCTCATGATTGTGCAGTGATATGGGGAAGAGGGAACGGGGAACGGTGGGATATTGAGGTAGTGCGCCGGTGGGACGGTGTGACGGTAAAATGCGCTGTCCAGCGTATCCATGCCATAACCTTTTAACCCTCTCTTCTCTTCCCTGTTCCCTGTTCCCTCTTGCCTCCATTCCCCATTCCCCGTTCCCCATACTTATTTAATGTTAGCGTCATCTTGACTTTAGATGCGTTTTTTTTTACTCTTTTGCATACACGAAGGAGAAGTGTCGTATGCCATTGGACCCTGACAGGGAACGGGAGATGAAAGAGTATCTCGCCCGAATCCGCAAGACGATTGCGGATTCACAGGCGGTTGTCTCCCAAGCCGAGTTGCGGATCGCCGAGACGGATCGTTTGCTCGAACAGCAGGGAATCACGCGGGAGCAGTTGCTGGCGATGCGGTTTTCCGAGGAGCAGCGGCAACTGGTGAACGCCGAGCTGGAGCGTCGGGGGCTACAGCCGCTGTCGGACGAGGATTTCGGGGATGGCCCGGACACGGGGACACTGGCTTCGGATTACGCGCCCCTGGCGGGCGGGACGCCCACCGACGGGGACGAGTTGGAGCGGCGGCGGCAGAAATTCGGCATGATGATGAAACCTTTTCAAATATAGTGTGTAAAGAGGGCATAAAGGAGAACGAACCATGACTGACATTACCCAACTGAACACCGCTGTTTCTTCGGCCGCCGTTTCCCGGCAGGCCGCGACGTTAGACAATACCGCCGTTGCGGGGGGTAAAAAACTCGATCCCCTGCTGGCCGGTACCTCTTTGACCGTGACAACCGCGCCGGCCAGCGACCTTGAAAGACTGGTGGCGCGGATCAAGAGCGAGAATGAGAATTCCCGGCTCGCGCTCCTGTTGACCTCCCTGAGTACGCTCAACGAGGCGTTGACCGATGTGCAGAAGACGAATCTGGTCAAGGTGGACGCCTTGAACCAGTCCCTGACCGGGCTGAATGCGGATCTGGAGACGCAGTACGCCCAGTTGACGGAAGCGACGAACCAGTCCGCGCTGATGGAGCTGAAGATCCAGCAGCTGGAGGCGGCGGTCAAACGCGCCATCCAGGACGGGAAAGACCATAACGAGGCGGTCCGGAAGGCCAAGGAGACCCGGGACCGCGCGCAGGCGGAGCTGGACAAGCTGGAAGCCGCCGAAGTGAAAGACGAGGCGGCGATCGCCGCGGCCGAGGCGGTTTTGGAGGAAGCCCAGACGACGCTGGACGAGGCGACGGCGCTTCAGGCGCAGGATGCCGCGAAGATCCAGGCGGCGCAGGATGAATTGGCGGATGTTCAGAAACAAAAAGCGGCGGTGGATGCGAATGTCTCGGCGCTCAATCAGTCCATTGCCGATACCGAGAACGAAATCGCATCCGTCAACGCACAGCTTTCCTCGTGCCTGAGCGCATTGGGTGAGAAGGCGCTGGCTAATATCGCTTCCGCGCTCCAGTCGACCGCCGCGCAGTTCGGTGGGGAGGAGGCGCAGTCGCCCGCCGAAGAGAAGAAGGTCGAGGAGAAGGCGATCGCCAATGACCCCCTGCGGCTCATCCGGGAAGCGCTTGAGCGGCTGGACGAGGCGATGGCGGAGACGGTCGGCGCGAACCGGGAAGCGATGGTTTGAGTTGGGTTTGGACGGGATACACGGAGTTGTTTTGGAACGGAGTTGACTGATTAGAAAGGAAACGGATATGAGCGAAGAGATCACGAAAGAGAAGATCGCCGAGGCGGCGCAGAAATTCATGAACGGGTCCACGGTCAAAGAGTTGAAGGGGATCACGAACGAGGAGATGGAGGCGGTCTATTCACTCGCCTTCAATTATTATCGGACCGGCAAGTTTGACGAGGCGGAGAAACTGTTCAACTTCCTCGCGCTCTTCGACCACCTGAACCAGAAATTCTGGGTGGGCGTGGGGGCTGTCCGGCAGGTGAAGAAGGATTTCTCCGGGGCGGTCCAGGCCTATGGTTACGCCTCGTTCCTCGACCTCTCCAATCCGAAGCCGCAGCTGCACGCCGCCGAATGTTTCCTTGCTTTGGGCGACAAGCGCAATGCCGCGAGCTCGCTGGAGGCGCTTGACCGCTTTTGCCCGGCGGATACCGAGTTGGGCCGCGAATATCGCGCCAAGGCGGCGGAACTCCGGAAACTTGTGGGGGAAGATGCGTTTGCCGCGCTCGCAAAAGAAGACGAAAAAAATGACGAACAGGCGTAACCTTGCGTTCGTTTGCGTGTAGACAGGGCAGAACGGAAACGGACAGAACCACTTGACAGGTCCGCGTTCCAACCAAAGAAAGGATGTGCAAAATGGCAGACGGAATTACAGGTGTGACGCCTCGTCAGGTGTCGAATACGGTTAACGAGGCCGCTACCTTCGCGAAGGGGCTTGGCCTTTCTGAAAAAGCGACGCAGGCTGTCAAGGACGTGGCGGCGATCCTTTCGAGCCGGAGCGTGAACGTCACGGCTTCGACGGGCCGGACGGATGGAGTTGGCACGGCGGATGGCGCGACGGGTACTCCCGCATTGGATAGCCCGGCCGATCCCAAGCAGGTTGAGGCGAATCTTGAGAAGCTGCTCGCCTACCTGCAGCTCGACAACGAGGAGCGGCAGGCGGAGATGGCGAAGGAGCGCATTGAGACGCAGAAAGATTCGCTGGCCGCCGAGCACAAGGAGCGTAAGGCGAAGATCGATGAGACGCTCAAGAAGATGGATCAAGCTGCGAAGTCCCGCCTCGCCAACCGCATCTTCGGCTGGCTCGGTGCGATCGTCGCGGTCGCGGCGGCCGTCGCCGCAACGGTCTTCGCGGTCCTCTCGGGTGGTGCGGGCGCCGTGGCGGCGGGGTTCGCAATCGCCGGCGCGGTGGTGGCGGTGACCTCCCTCGTCCTGAACGAGACGGGCGCGATGGACAAGCTCACGGAGATGCTGGCGAGTGCGCTGGAGAAGAGCATGAGCAGCAAGAACGCCAAGATCGCGGCCGCGCTGATCATCAACCTCTCCATCATGGCCATCTCCCTCGGCTGCAGCGTCGGCGGCATGGTCGCGGGCATCGCGCAGGCGGGAAAGGCGTTGGTCGATACCGTCGCTACCGTCGCGAAGACCGTCTCGTCGATCACCGCCATCGCCGGTACCGCCGTCGGAGCGGGTTCGCTCACGGCCGGTGCCGTATCCACGGGGCTCGGCTACAAGGCCGAGATGTCCCAGGCCGATCTCTCGGAACTCGAAAAGATCATGGCGGAACTGCAGCGCCGGTTGGAAGAGAGCGAGGAAGAGCTCAATGCCATTCTTGAGGCGATCCAGAACGGCCTCGGGCAGATCGCCGCGATTCTCGCGTCCGCTACAGACACGCAGACCGAGATCGCGAGCCAGATCGGGCAGATGGCGTAAAGGCGAAAGGACGCTTGAGATGAGTATAACAGTCAACAACAACGTCAGCACGATCAACTGGCAGGCGGTGCTGGACGGCGTGAACGCCGCCAGCGGGGCAGAGAAGATCTCCGAGACGAATCAGAGCGTGACTTTCACGGCTGAGGTGAACGGGAGGACGGTGACGGTGACGATGAACATCCCGGATGACCTCGACCTTCCGGGCGAAGTGACGCCGACCGCGATCGACAGCCTCATGGTCAAACTGCAGGAGGGGGATATCACCTTCTCCCAGGAACAGCTTCTCGCCATCAAGTCCGCGATCACGGATGTCTACAACCAGATGGCGTCCGCACTCTCGAATACGCAGTCGAAGTCCACGGGCAGCGTGATGTTCGACCTCTACAAGCTGATGGCGCTTCTGGTGGAGGTGGCGCAGAGCCAGCGCGACGCAGCGCGGGATTTGCGGTCGGCCGAAAGCCAGCAGGTTCAGAACTCTATCCAGGCACAGGCGGACGCGCAACGCGACGCGGCGTTGGTGGGCCTGATTGTGGGTGTGACGTGCGGTGTCGTTTCGGCGCTCGTCTCGGCAGGGATGATGATCGGGCAGACGGTTGCCTTCAAGAGCCAGATGGCTACCGCGCGCACATCCGGTGTAGATACGGCGCAGAACAATCTGACGATGCTGAAGGCTGCGGATACGCCCGAACACGCCCAGGCGCAATTGGCGAAGATCACTGAAGGTGTGGGCGACGGGATAGCGCATTCCGTCACGACGGAAATCGATGCCAAAGTGGGCGGTCCGAACGGTCCCAAGGCGACGTTTGAGGCTGCGCAACAAAAAGTGACGGACACCCAGGCCCAACTTGACGGCGACAAGCAGGCGCATACCGAGGCGAAAGCGGCTGAGCAGGCGGCCCTGAGGGCGAAGACCGACGCTGAGACTGCGCTCGCTACGGAGAAGACCCGTATCGGCTACAACGAGGCGGAAACCGCCTACAGCGACGCTGTCGCCGCAAAGGAGCAGTATCTGGCCAACAACGAGCATCCTGACCAGGCGCACGTGACGCAGCTTGAGAACGACATCGCGGCGAAGAAGGCGACGCTCGAGACGAAGAAAACCGCGATCGCGCAGGAGGAGCAGAACCTCGCCACAGCCAATCAGAGTTATGAGCAGGCCCAGCGGACGACCGCAGCCAAGGCGGAGGCGGAGACGAAGGCGGATACCGCGCTCACCAAAGCGAAAGTGGAACTTGAGGAGGCCCGGGCCGACTATCGGAGCGCCTTGAAGAGCGCCGCCGACGACTACGCGGATGCCTTTGACGGCGCGCGCGCCCGGAATGCTCCGCAAGACGAGGTGAATAGTGCACAGGACAAAATGCTGATGGCCCGCGCGTATGCGTACAACGAATTGGCGAAAGAGGGCATGACGACGGCCTCGGAACATCGGGCCGATCTCAACGATGCCCGCATGGGCGTGTCGATAGCGGACCGGGCGCTGGAGGCCAATCTCGACTACAAGGCCGCCACGCACCGCATTAATATTCTGACCGGCATCAATGGGATTAACACCGCCATCGGCAATACGCTCCAGAGCATGACGCAGAGCATCTCCGGCATGATCAGTGCGGAAGCGACGCGCCAGGGTGCGGAGACCAAGAAGGAGGAGGAGCAGCTTGATGAGATGAAGGACCTGTTCTCCCAGGCTCAGAGAGTCATCGATGCCGCCATCCAACTGATGAACGCGGTCGCCCAGACCGAGGCGCAGTCGATGCGGGACGCGATCCAGGCGTAGGATTAAAAAATGTTCTAGAGGCTCTGGATATCCCGGGCCTCTAGAACAACTTGACTGGCTTGAATTTGGAGGAAGAACGCACGATGGCGAATTTGGTTGTGGCGAGTGAGATAACGGGTGGAAGCGTTTACGGTGTGCGGCAGATGCAGTACACCGTGAACGGCGTTTCGGATCAAGACTTCGCGGCGGCGTTGACCGCGGCGGCGTTTAGGCAATCGGTCGCCATTGAAGATGCAGCGGGCAGTTACGTGTCAGTTGTTCGCCAGCGGCAGCAGAAGCTCGATGTCCTTGGAGAATCGCTGGCCGTCCTCGCCAAGGCCATCGCCTCAATGAAACCCACGGACGGGACATCCGACGACAAGAGCGCAGCGGACAATGACTTGGTGACGGCAGCATCGAGGCTCGCCGATTACGGGATCTCGATGCCGTTGACGGACGGGAACAAGATCAAGCGCGGTGACGCCATGAGGGCGCAGAACGACATCCAGTATGCGCTCGACATGGAGGACAACAATCTGCAGCAGGATACCGTTTCGCTCCAGAGCCTGCTCACGAAGCGCGACAACGCCTTCTCGAACGCCGCGAAGATCGTGAAGAAGTCGCTGAACGCGTCGGCGGCCGTGATCGGGAACATGGGGTAGTGGGTTTGGAAAATCAGGTAAGTTGAAGAGGAGAAACTATGGCAGACACCATTACAAGTAACAGTATTACGCTCAGTCAGAATTGGGGTGCCATCACGTTCAACGATTACACCTTCGGCACGGAGCCGATGGATTTCCAGGATTTGATGGTGGCGGTGGCGGAAAAACGCGCCGTGATCGTGGAGGGAGAGGTCTCTCCGATGTCCGTGCGTATGCGTGACCGTAACAAGTTTTTGGATGAGTTGGGATCCGCGCTGGCAGACCTGACCGCTGCCGAAGCGGCGCTTCCGAATAACGCGAAAGGTACCGATACGAGTTCGCGCACGTTGGAGCAATCCACAAAGGACACTTGTCATAAGGCGTACGGCAAGCGACCGAACGACTACGACCAGAAGCAGTGGCTGGAGTACCACATTCAGATGGTGAAGAGCAAGATTGACGGGCTGAACAACGCGGCCCAGACGGATATGAGCCGTCTGCAGTCGCTTGTGGACCGGCGTGACGAGTCCTATTCCACAGCGACAAATCTGATGACGGCGATCAGCGACTCCAGAAGCAATCTGATCCGGAACCTGTAGTTGAAGTAGGTTGGAGAGCGGGAAATGGCGATAGAGACAGTTGAGATTGCGGTGAACCGGTATGCTCCCTCTGGAAGCGAGTCGATCAACCTCTATTCCTATGATTGGGCTGCGAACCTTACGCTCGGCCAGCTGGCGCAGGCGGTCTGTCTGCGGGCGGCGGCGACGTATGAGGCGCAGAGCGTCACCAAAATGAACATGATGACATCGGGTTCGGCGACCTTGGACGAGGCCGCCAGCTGGTTGCCGGCGATCGTCGATGGAACGGCGAATTGGACCCGCGCGAAAGCCTTTCTCGTCGGGAAGATGGGGATCACGGCGAGCGTTTTGCCGGATGCCCTCGATTCGTATGACAAGCGGATGCAGGCCGCCAAGGCGCTTCAGGACAAGATGAACGCCCTCGCGCAGAGCCAGCAGGAGGACATGATTGACCTCCAGACGCTTGTGAACCGTCGCGATGTCGCCTATTCGACCTCGTCGGGCGTGGTGCGCGCGCTCGGGCAATCCATGACGCAGGGTGTGCAGAACTATCTCTAGGGAAGGAAAACGGAAATGGCTATAACGGTTGACACATTTGACCTTTCGCTCCGCAGCCCGGAAACCGGACGGCATCTCACGGCGAATGTTTATTTCGTTGACGGCGTGACCGACGCGACGGGTGCGCCGCGCGCACTCTCCATCGGACAGCTTGTCATGGCGCTTTGCCTCGACCGGGCCGCCCGGCTTGAGGCGGGCATCATCACGTTGATGAATGAGATGAATGACACGACCGCAAAGCTGGAGGCGATGTCCCAGATCGAGCAGGAGGTCGTGGAGTGGGCTGCGGCACAGACCACCAGGACATATTACGCACTTAATGATCATAGGTTTGAGACCGGTCCTTATAGTGGTGTCAAATATCTCGCGTTCCTGACCAGCACACAGCGATACGGGATAGAACTGGATCTTGGCGGAAATCAGGCCGTGTGGGTGAATGTCCCTCCGGGAGACCCCACCGCGATCAAGTTCGAAGACTTCGTTTCGACCATTGAGGCGAAGATGGACGAGATGAACAGTTTCAGCCAGCAGAAGATGATCGAACTCCAGTCCCAGACCTCCAAGCGGGATCAGGCATACGATATGGTTTCGAATATCCTCAAGAGCCTGAACACGGTTCTNNGGTGGGGAATGTGAACAATATGTAGGTCGAAGGTTCGAGGTCCAGGGTCGAAGGTCTGAAGGTAATAAGACTGGGGGCGAAGGCATGTCGGTCAATGTTTCAGAAAAGCGGGGTTTTCGGCTTCCGGCTTTCGCCGTTGCCCTTTGCACAGTCTGGTCGCTTGCTGTCGGGGTTCCGACCATGGCGGGTGTCACATACCTATCGAATCTCACGAGTAGACGGGAACTGCAGAACGACACGCTCTATACCGTCCCGTACAATGTGACGCTGACGGGCACCTCTAGTCAGAAAAGCCCGCTTTGGATGTCGAACGGTTCGACCGCCGTCCTCTACATTCCCAGCGGCGTCACCTTGACGCTGGAGGGCGCGGCGGCATCCGGTACGACGGGCGCGGGTGCGGGTATCAACCTCCCTCCAAATGCGACGCTCGTCGTAATAGGCAGCGGAAATCTCGTGGCGACGGGCGGTTCGGGGGCGAACGGCNNNNAAACGGCGGCGACGGCGTGGTGGTCAAGGAAAAGGGTGCAGAGCATAATGAGGATGGCCATGGCGGTGCGGGCGGCAATGGCGGACATGGCGGCGGCGGCGCTGGCGCGGGTATCGGCGGTGCGGGTGGAGCCGGCGGCAGTGGCGGCAGTGGCGGTCCCTACACCTGGTATTACACCGGGAAGAGTAAGTTCGACAAGGACGGCAGCGACGGCAATAAAGGCAGCAATGGGGGTGACGGTGGCTCCTGCGGCACGCTCTACGTGCTCGGCACGGTGAAGGTGACGCTCACCGGCGGCGACAGAGGTCCGTCCGGCGGGTCCGCGGGTTCCACGGGCGGTTTTTGCGTGAAGCACTGGACATGGTCCTACCGCGCGGCGGGCGGCGGCGGCGGCGGCGGCGG
>DBXN01000123.1:917-2909 GCA_002309585.1 Verrucomicrobia bacterium UBA1211 | reverse complement strand
ATACGGGCTGTAATGAGGAATCCGCTGGTAGAGGCTTGGGAAGAGAAACTGAACGCGATGCTCCGCTCGGCGGACCGCGCGCTGGAGGACCGTTTCGGGGAGGAGTACATCCTCCATCCGGCACGGCTACCGGANNACCGGACGGTGCGACCGCCAATCCGCAGCAGGACGGGCTGTTCCGGGTGACCGCCACCTTCACGCCGGGATTCGGGTCGGCCCTCGGAAAGGGATATGTGCTCAACATCGACATCGTATCCCTGAAGGAGATCCCCGCCGAATTCCGGGAGAAGATCGAGGCGTTCGCGGTCGAATGGATTGAACGGCAGTTACCCGACTCTTTTCCCGGCAAGGACCTTCACGTCCAACGCGACGGAACGATCTGGAAGATTACCGGCGACCTCTCGTTGTGACGGCAAACGGGCTGGTTAAACGGTGTTGATGACGGCATGGATCACGATAAGCGCGGGGAAGGCGGTCGGTCTTCTCTCGGCACTGGTTTTTCTCGCGAACGTCTGTGTCCTGTTCCATATCCTGAAACGGCCGCGGGACGCCCGCACCTCCCTACTCTGGATCTTCTTCGTCTTCACCTTCCCGCTGATCGGTCTGACCGCCTACCTGCTCTTCGGCATCAACACCGTCCCCAGAAAAAGCTGGGACAAACACTATTCGGACGCGCTCTTCGCGAAACGGCAGGAATCGGAAAAGGGCCACTCTCCCCTCGCTGAAACCTATGCCCGCCGCGATGCCCTCAGGCATGACGCCGACCGGACGGGGGATCCCGCCCTTCACCGGCTTCTTGACCGGATCGCCCCCGGACATCTCCTGCTGGACGGCAACGCCATCGACCTGCTCACCCCAGCCGACCACGCGCTGGAAGCGATGTTCGAGGCGATCCGCCAGGCCCGCCATCATATCCACCTGACCACCTATATCCTGGCCGACGACTGCGTCGGACGGCGGCTGATGACCAATCTCGTCCGCCGCGCGAAAGCCGGTGTCCAGGTCCGAGTCCTCTATGACGCATTCGGCTCCGCCGGTCCCGAGTTCAGAGGTTTCTTCCGCCGTTACCGGAAGATCCCCAACCTTCAGATCATCCCCTTCTCGCACTCCAACATCTTCAAACGCCAACTCCAGCTGAACCTGCGCAACCACCGGAAACTGCTTATCATCGATGGGACCACTGCGTTTACCGGCGGCATCAACTTCCATGACGTCTATCTCACTGGCGACAGCGGGAAGCGGGGGGCGGGAGTCTCCGACCTCCACTTCCGCATACGCGGTCCCATCGTCCTTGATCTGCAATACACCTTCCTGCGGGATTGGTTCTACATGACCGAGTGTCCGCTGACGCCCTTCATCTCCGCTGACTACTACCCGCCCACGGCTGCCTGCGGTACGGTTGCGGCGCGTCTCGTCAACAGCGGTCCGCAACTCCAGACGGCATCGGCGGTCACCAACCTCTTCTTCGCACTGATCACCCGCGCCACCCGGCAGCTGATCCTCGCCACACCCTATTTCGTCCCCTCCCAGCCGTTAATGCTGGCGCTTTGCCAAGCCGCGCGGCGAGGCGTTGAAGTCAAGGTCCTGGTTCCCCGCAAGAACAACCATCCCACCATCCGGATCGCGTCGCAAGCCCTCTACCAGCCGCTCCTCAGCGCAGGCGTCACCCTCTTCGAGCGCCATCCGCCCTTCATGCACACCAAAGCCACCGTCATTGACGACCATATCAGCGTGATCGGCAGCGCGAACCTCGATCCGCGAAGCCTCGATTTCAACTACGAGACCGATCTGGTCGTCGAATCGGAACCGTTCGCCCAGACGCTCAAAGCCGCGCTGGCCGATGACTTCGCCCGTTCGGATGTGATCACCTACGGCCATTGGCGGCGGCGTTCCAAATTCCACCAGTTGATCGAAAACTTCTTCAACCTCTTCCACCCCATCGCTTGAGGAAGGTTAAAGCGGGGAACGGGGAATAGGGAGTGACGAGTGACG
>DBXN01000123.1:0-867 GCA_002309585.1 Verrucomicrobia bacterium UBA1211 | reverse complement strand
CCCCCCGGTTCGTCAAATGGAAAGGGCACTCTGTGATGGGCAACGTGTCCATTGCGTTCGTCAAAAACTGGACCCCCATTTGTTTCGTGTTCAACAACATCACATCACCCGGACCAATCCGATCCGTTAGGATACGGCCATCCATTCATTGCTTGGATACAGTATGCCGTATTTCGGGTAGATAGGCAACGGTGTAAATCACCCCGGACTCGTTTGGATTCCCACGCGGAGCCGACGAGGGCGCAGGGTATGCGGAATCTCCGCGTCTTTGCGTCTCTGCGATAGATAAAAACCGTTGTCTGTACCGACCGTTTCCACTAAAATTCCACCCATGAAATGTAAATACTCAATTGCATCGGAAGGGGGATCATTCGACTGCACAGTTTGTGTCCTATCGTGCGGTGTGCGGGTCGCGCCGGAAGGAGATCAAGAATGAGGAGTGGCTTTATTGCGTTTATGGCATGGGCGATGGCGGCTTTTGCAGGAGAGGTTGAAGTGCGCATGATGGCACCGACGAACACGGTCTATTTCGACGAAGATTACTATCCATTTTCAGTTACCGTCTCCAACGGAACACAACGGGCTTATCGGATGTTCGCTGGTGGATATATGGCGTTTCGTGCGCAATTGTATTTTGAGCTAGAGAATGAGAACGAAACTCAGCGATTTACCGCAATGGGGGTTTTGCCCAGAAAATATGAATCCGCCTTGGGTTATATCAACAACAGTACACGCGGCGACATCGTTATGATGCAGCCAGGTGAAAAGCTAGTTTGGGATTTTGGCGAGGAGCCCCTGTTCGATATGTCGCCACTCGGGACGAATCAAATGCGGGTCGTCATCTTAATGGGAACGAACGAGTGGGCG
>DBXN01000110.1:10417-14236 GCA_002309585.1 Verrucomicrobia bacterium UBA1211 | reverse complement strand
GGCGGCCGGTAGCGAATATCGGGGGCGTTGCCTCTGAATCTCTTAAAATCGGGTCCCGTTTTTCGGGACCCCTTTTTTTATGCCTGCGGGACCGTCGGATTCTCGGGGCGGAACCGGTTTCGGAAACAGATGAGGAGACCGCCGAGGATGAGCCCGATGCTGATGGTCTGGCCGATGGAGAAGGGACCGACCGCATAACGGGGGTCGCCGCGCAGGTATTCAATCAGGAAACGGAGGGTGGCGTAGGCGATCAGATAGATGCCGGTGATGCGACCGCGGTTTCGGTAGGCCTTGGGGTAGAGCCGGAAGAGGACCGCAAAGAGGATGAGGTTCGCGCCGGCTTCGATCAGCTGGGTCGGGATGACGGCCAGGCTCTCGGTGGCCTGTTCGGTGATGAGGGGCGGCGTCGCGTTGAGCTGCTCATACCAGGCGGGGGAATATTTCGGGAAATGAACGCCCCACGCGCCTTGGGTCAGCCGGCCGTAGCAACAGCCGTGGAAGAAACAGCCGATCCGCCCGAGCGCATGGCCAAGCGGGACGACCGCGAGTACCAGATCGGTGATTGCGAAGATCGGTTTCCGGATGAGCCGGGCGTAAAGCGTGAGGGTGATCGCGGCGCCGATCAGCCCGCCGTAGAACATCAGTCCGCCTTGATCGACCCGGATGATGGCGGCGGGATTACCGGCGAATTCGCTCTTCCAGTGTTCGATCACATAGGCGATCCGGGCACCCACAACGGCGGAGACCATGAGCCAGGAGAGGAAACTGCTGAGCCATTCCCCGTCCTGTCCGGTCTTTTTGCAGAGCCGGGAAGCGCAGATCCAGCCGAACATGAAGCCGAGCGCCATGCAGAGGCCGTAGGCGCGGACGGTGAGGGGGCCGATGGAGAAAAGGGCTGAGTGCATGATGGACTCCTTTATCGGGTGAGCGCGGAAAGGTCCGGGGTCAGGGCTTTGTTTTCGCGGATCAGCTCGTCCAGCGTCAGGCAGTCCGACCGGCGGGCGGCCTCGCGGCCGAGAATGGCGGTCAGGTTGCTGCCGATCACGGCGGCGGCATCCTCATTCGCGCAGTTACCTTGGGTGATGTTTTGCCAGAAGGTGTCGATATTGGTCCGGACACTCCCTTCGGGATTGGGCACGCCGCCGCTGAAGTGGCGGGGACCGCCCCGGACGTAGGATTTGCCGGCGTAGGAGAGGCAGGCGGTCGCCTGCGTGCCTTGGAGGGAGGCGGTGAGCCGTCCCGCCCGCATCCAGTCGTGATAGGCGCCGAGGATGCCCTGATGGGTCCAGGGGGTTCCGTCATCAAACCGGTAGATCACGGAGGTCGAGTCCATCGCGTCACCGTGGACCGAGGGGCGGAAGGCGGCGGCGATGCCCATCGCCGATTGCGGGATTTTGCCGAGCGCGCGGACCACCGCATCCAGGATGTGGACATCGTAATGAACGATATAGTCGCCTCCCAGCGGAAGGTCGTTGCACCAGACGAGGTCTTTGATGCGGTTGGCGGGGGAGGCTTCGCGCGGGGGGTCCTGATAGCCGTTCCCACCGGCCCATCCGGAGGAGAAGATCATCTGCAAGCGGCCGAGCGCGCCCGCGCGGATCCGGCGGGTGACCTCCTGGTTGACGGGATCTTTCGGCATCTGGTAGTCGGCCATCAGGACACGCTGCTCCCGTGTGGCGCGGGCGATCAGTTCCTTCATCTTCAGTGTGCCGGGAATGTCGATGGCGATCGGTTTCGCGATGTAGAGATGGCGTTTCGCGTCGAGCGCCGCCTCGGCGTAGGCGGGGAAGAAGTAGGGCGGAACCTGAAGGACGACGGCATCGATGTCCGCCGCGATCAGCCGTTTGTAACCCTCCAGACCGGAGAAACAGCGCGATTCCGGGATGCCCAATTGGCCGCCGACCCGCTTGGCGCGTTCGGGGAAGTAATCCGCCACGGCGGTGAAGACGAACCCGCCGTGCGTCTTGAAGAGGTGGCTGATCCATGTGCCTCGTCCGCCGCACCCGATGAGACCCAGCCTGACCGGCGGGGTCTCTTTTGGGGGTTGCGTCTCGGCGAAGGTTGCGAGGGGCAATGCCGCCATTCCCGCGTGCGCCAAACGTAAGAATTCGCGTCGAGCCATTTCCATATTCACTCCTCTTCTCCCGCGATGATCCGCAGGATTTGTTCGCCGTATTTGGCGAGGTTCATCGGTCCAATCCCTTTGACCTTCCGCATCTCGTCGATGGTTTCAGGCCGGATACGCGCCAGTTCCATGAGGGTCTTGTTGCTCATGACCCGGAAAATCGGAAAATGGCGGGCATCGGCGATCCGTTTCCGCCACGCTTTGAGCCGGTTGAAGAGGGCGTTGTCGGACCCTGCAGAGGGGGATGCGGCTGGCGGGAGCTTCACAGTCATCCGTTTGAGGTTTTCGGGCCAGGGAAGGGTGAAGTCCGCCTCTTGCCGCAGAACGACGCGAACGCCTTTCGGGGTCAGGGAAACAAGACGGTAGTTGTCATCCGTGAGGGTCAGGCACCCCGCCGCGATCAAAGCGTGGAAAAGTCGGGTGAGAAAGGGTGCGTCGCACGCCTTGAGGATCCCGTAGGTACTGAGTTCCGTCAGACCTTTCTGCTGCAGGACTGGGTCGTCATCGCCGCGCAGGACTTGGATCACCCGGTGGATACCGTATTGCCCCTTCATCCGTCCGATACAGGAGAGCGCCTTTTGGAGGACGACCCATTGATCCTCGGTCAACGGGGGGAGATCTTCACGGCGGCCGCAATGGTCGCATCCGCCGCAGGCGCCTTCACGCATCGCCTCGCCGAAGTAGGAGAGGATGAACGCATGGCGGCAACCGGGAAAATCGACATAGCGCAGAACCGCGTTCAGGCGGGCGTTGTCGCGTTCGGTCTTCTTCTCCCGGAGGGCGAAGACCTCGTCCAACCGCGAGAGATCGGGATTCGGCGCGAGTGCCGTGGTGCAGATCCGCTGGCCCGGTTCCTGTTCGCGGGTGATGAGCCCCGCCCGTTCGAAAATGCCGAAGAGGGTCCGGACCGTCATTGGGTTTTTCAGGTTTGCCAGATCCGCCCAATCCTCGCCGGTGAATCGCTGGGGGGCCTTCGCGCAGACCCGCTGGAGGGTAGCCCAGAGGGTGTCGGCCTCGGCACGGGTCGGGTTGGCGCCGTCGATGAAAAAGCGTTGCGTGCGGATATCGGCGAAGTTGAAGAGCAGGTCGCAGAAAGAGGGCTTACCGTCCCGCCCGGCGCGGCCGACCTCCTGATAGTAGGCCTCGATCGATCCGGGCACGTCCCAATGCGCCACAAATCGGATGTCGGCGCGGTCCACCCCCATGCCGAAGGCATTGGTCGCGACGACCACCGGATGCTCCGCCTGCATGAACGCATCCTGGATACGGGCGCGTTCTTCGTCCGAGAGCGCGCCGTGGTAGCAGAAGATCTGCGACTCACCATGCCGCTCGAACGATTTGGAGAGCAATTTCTTGTAGATCCGTTCGGCTTGGTTGCGGGTCGCGGCATAAACGATCCCTGTCTTGTGGCGGGCGATCAGATTGGTTACATGACGGAGTTTTTCGTCATGCGTCCGGCAACGCGAAACGGAGAGGTGGAGATTGGGCCGGGCGAACCCTTGGACTTGGATGAAGGGCGGTTTACGGGGTGCCTCGCCCAGTCCCAACTGGTGGATAATGTCCTGGCGGACATCGGGCGTGGCGGTGGCCGTGACGGCCATGACCCGCAAATCCGTGAAATTGGCCAACACCCGTTTCAGATTCAGATAGTCGGGACGGAAGTCATGGCCCCATTGGCTGATGCAGTGCGCCTC
>DBXN01000110.1:714-10411 GCA_002309585.1 Verrucomicrobia bacterium UBA1211 | reverse complement strand
GGGGAGCCGTTCCATGAAACGGCGGTTACGGAACCGTTCGGGCGCGATATAGACCAACTTGTACCGGCCGTGCGCGAGGGCGGAGAGGCGGCCCGCCATCTCGTCCGGCGGAACCGAGGAGTTGAGGAAGGTCGAGGGAATGCCCCGCCGTTCCAGCGCATCCACCTGATCCTTCATGAGGGCGATCAGGGGGGAGATGACCAGCGTGGTGTGTGGCAGCAACATCGCCGCCAACTGGTAGCAGAGCGATTTGCCGGAACCGGTCGGCATGATCACGACCGCATCCTGTCCCGAGAGAACGGCACGGATCGGTGCCTCCTGCCCTTCGCGGAAGGCGGTGTGTCCGAACCATTTCTGTAGGGCCTCAAGCATCATTTACCGTCCGAATTTCCGTTCCAGTTCCCGATAGGAGGTAAAGATCATGGTCGGTTTGCCTCTTGGACAGGTGTAGGGCATCCGGGTCTCGGCCAGCGCGTTCACCAGTTTCTGCGCGGCTTCGCCGTCCAGCCGGGTCTCGGTACCGACTACCGCGCGGCAGGCGGCTTTGGCGACCAGCTCTTCCCGCCATTTGGTGGCGCCGCGCCGGGTACCAACGGTCTCCAGATCGTGCGCGATGTCCGCCAGCAGGGTTCGGCAGGAGACCTCGCCGAGAATCGCCGGGAGGGATTCGATCATGAAATGGTCGTCACCGAAAGTCTCGATGCCGAATCCCATCGCCTGAATCACCGGCAGGAAGCGTCTGATCCGCGCGGCATCGTTCGGCGGGAGGCAGACCGTTTCGGGGATGAGCAGTTTCTGGGTGAAGCCGGGTTCGGCATTCCCGTCCATCAGTCTTTCGTAAAGGACCCGTTCGCGGGCCGCTTTGGGATCGACCGTCACCATGCCGCTGTCGGTCTCCAGCAGTAGGTAACGGTCACCGATCTGGCCGATCACTTTGGACCACCGCCATGGGGATCCTTCCTCGGCCGGCGTGAAAAGGGACAAGCCGCCACCATCGGGAGCGGCGGCGGGTTTGGGAAGCGGGGCCGGCGGCGGGGGCACGGTGAAGGTCACGGGATCGGGCAGCGGTTCCGCCGGATAGGGGAAGGGCAGGGGATCCGATGCGGGCGGATGGGCCGCGCCGGCCGCATCGGGGACCAGCGCGCGGAGGGTGGGTTGGTCGGCCGGCCACTCGCGGGGGGCGGAGGGACCGGCGAAGGGGACATGCGTCACCGCCGGCGCGCCATCGGTCCTCGATGCTCCGTTGGACACCGGGGGAACGGCGGGTACGGGTAGTCCATCCCTTGACAGGGCGTCGCCGGATACCGGGGGGCGGCGTTCAAGACCGAGCGCCCGCCGGATGGCGAGAATGATCGCTTCCCGGACATCGGCCGGCTTATGGAAACGGACCTCCCGCTTGGTCGGGTGGACGTTGACATCGACGTCGCCGGGGGGCATCTCGATGAAGAGAAGGACAATCGGTTTGCGGTTGGCGTCCAGCGGCGGATAGGCCTCCCGCAGCGCGTATGCGATGATCGGCGCGGTTGCGGGGCGGCGGTTGATGAAGATGTACTGCTCGCTCCGGTCATTGCGGGTTACGGTGGGGCGTCCGGCGAATCCCGAGATACGGATGTCGCCGAAGACTGCATCGACCGGTTTCAGATCCTCCAGGAAATCGCCGCCGAACAGATCACGGACCCGTTCTTCCAATGTCGCGTCCGGCGGGAGGACCGCCAGCGAACGGCCATCCGCCGTCAGGCTCATGCCGATGGCGGGGTGGGCGAGCGCGTGGATGGTGAAGACCGATTTGATGTGCGCCTGCTCCGTCTGGTAGGCGCGGAGGAATTTACGCCGGGCCGGCACATTGAAGAAGAGGTCCCGGACGGCGACCGTGGTTCCGACCGGGGTGCCGGTGTCTTTGACCTCCTGGACGGTCCCGCCGGTGACCGTCAGTTCCGTGCCGGCGTCCTGATCCCTCGTCCGGGTTTTGAGGGAGAAGCGGGAGACGGATGCGATGGAGGGGATGGCCTCGCCGCGGAATCCGAGGGTGTCGATCTTCTCGATGTCCTCCACCTCGCGGATTTTGCTGGTGGCCTGCCGTTCGATGCACAGCAGCGCATCGTCCCGGTTCATCCCGCATCCGTTGTCCCTGACTTCAATCAGCTTTCTGCCGCCTGCGGTCACTGTCACGTCGATGCGGGTTCCCCCCGCATCGATCGCGTTCTCCATCAATTCCTTGACGACGGAAGCGGGACGCTCCACCACCTCGCCCGCCGCGATTTTATTCGCGACGTGCAAGGGGAGCATCCGGATGTGACCGTCTCGGGGCATGCCTACTGGGCGGCGACGGGCGACAGTTTGATGAATTGCGTCGCGTGGCCGAGCACCTCAAGATGGTACTCGCCCTCAATCTCGCCGAGATCCTTCTGCCGCCAGAGGTCACGCATCCGGTATTTACCGCTCAGGCCGGCATCCTTCAGCTTGAAGATCCCATTCTGCGGGAAGAGGCTCTTGTTGACGATGCCGACGGCAGTGCCGCCGTCCGCGAGCGGACGCGCCCAAATGTCGAAGTTCTCATCCCGCGCCACACGGCCCGCGGCCTTGCCGAGCAGGTCCTGGTTGATGGCGAGCACTTCGTCATTCGTCAGGAGGCTCAGGGTGAAGGCATCCAGCTGGGTCATGTCGCAACCGATCAGCAGCGGCGAACTGAAGAGACACCAGAGCGACATGTGGGTGTACTGCTCGTTCGGGGTCAGACGCGTCGGGTGGAGATTGCCCCAGCCGACCATACCGACGATCAGCATGTCCGGATCGTTCCAGGAGCCGGGTCCCGTGAAGAGTTCCAGACCGTCCTGGGCGTTCGCGATGTTGATCATGCTGCCCCAGGTGTCGACGATATCGCCCGTGGTGCGCCAGCACTGGCCGCCCGACATCTTACCCCAGGCCGAGACGTTGCCCATCCCGTACTGGCAGAGACTCAGGATGATATCGCGGTTTTGGGCGCGGAGGGCGGTGGACATCAGGATGTAGGGCTTCATGAGTCCCTTCAGCCCGCTCTCATGCGGAACGCCGCCATAGCTGCACCAGTCATGCTTCAGATAGTCGAAACCCCACTCGGCGTAGGTTTCGGCGTCCTGCCACTCGTGCTGGTAACTGCCCGTGCAACCGCCGCAGGTCTTCGGGCCCGGCGAGGAGTAGAGGCCGATCTTCAGGCCGAGACCGTGCACATAGGCGGTGAGGGCCTTCATGTCCGGGAAGCGCTTGTTGCAGACGATCTTTCCGTTCGCGTCGCGTTCCGGCCCGATGAGGGTCTGGTCATGGGTCTCTCCCGGACGGTTCTGCCAGAAGTCGTCGATGTTGATGTAGGTCCAGCCGTGGTTGATCAGCCCGGACTTTTTCATCGCGTCTGCGGCCTGGCGGATGTTCACGTCCGAGACCTTGCCGGCGAAGCAGTTCCAGGAGTTCCAACCCATCGGCGGGGTCAGGGCGATCGTCTCCCCGACGACCAGATCGATGGTGCGCGAGGCGCTGCCCTTGCTGTTTTTCGCGGTGAAGGTGATCGGATAGTGGCCCGGTTTCGCGACCGCGCCGGAGAGCATTCCCGTCGCGGGGTCGAATTTCGCCCCCTCCGGCAACCCGGCCGCGCTCAAGGTCATCGGGCGGTCACCGGAGACCGGCAGGGTGTAGAGGATCGGATGGGTCGGCCGGACGCCGAACGCGCCCGCCCCGTTGATTCGGGGCTCCGCCGGGATCGCGGGGGAGATAATGCCCAGCTGGTCCGAGAAGTTGCCGCCCTTGACCGGTTTGATGGTGGTGCCGTCCTTCACGGTGAAGAAGGCGTTGCACCAGTCGGCGTGGTCGAAGTCAATGCCGTCTCCGCCGCCGGTCACCACCAGCATCACCGTCTTCGCGCCGGTGAGGTCCACGCTGATCTTCTTCGGCGGTTCGCGGGACTTCATGACGCCCGTGTCGGCGACGATTTTCTTGTCCGCGATGACCTGGAACACCACACTGCCGTGGCCCCGGTTGATCTCCTCGTCGTCAACCGCGACTTCCGCCTCGAACGAGAGGGCGTTGCCGTTCGTCTCGAAAACCATGATGCTGTCGGCATGGGTACCGACCCCGCGCTCAAACTTTTTCCGGCCGGCCTTCAGCGGGTTACCGTTGACGGAGGTGTTCGCCCTGGCTTTCTGCCATCCGGAGGTCATCATGCTGAGGTCAGTCTCGTCCAGCCACACTTTGGTGTCGGCTGAGAGAAGCGTGGAGAAACTGGCTGCCGCCAGAAAACATAACAGATGTTTCATCTGGAAAACCTTTCTTTTGGTATGACTTTTCACAGTATCGCATATTGACTGCAAAAGGTAAAGATGCTATTTTAATGGACAGAAATGGTGTATGGCGTATTCTCAACCGGAAGGACGGTTGAGTGAAGATTTCACCTCAGAAAACGTGGGAGGAGAAGATGATTTCAACAACTCGCCCCCCGATCCGTGTCGGATTGGTTGGTTTGGGCCGTGCCGGCTTAGAGATGCACGTCCCTGAATTGCTGCGTTATCCTGAATTGTTTAAGATTACGGCGGTCTGTGATCCCCTGAAGGACCGCAGGGATCTCGTTTTGTCGCAACTGCCCGAATGCCGGGCCTACCGGAGGTTCGAGGATCTTCTGCTGGATCCCGATGTCGAGCTGGTCGATGTTGCCACCCGTTCCGATGAACATGGCCAGCAGGCGATCCAAGCGCTCAAGGCGGGCAAATGGGTGAATATGGAGCAGCCCTTCTGCCGCGATTACGAGGAGGCGCGGATGGTTCAGGCGGCTGCGGTCCGGGTCGGGAACAAGCTGCTTGTCCGCCATAACTACCGGTATGAGCCGGCTTTCATCAAGACCAAGGAGGTGATCGAGTCGGGGTTGCTGGGAGAGGTGTACGACATCAAGATCCGGCGCGGGGTCTTCTCCCGCCGGGATGATTGGCAGACGGTGAAACGTTGCGCCGGCGGCGCGGCCTTAATGTGGGGCCCGGCGTTTCTCGGCCAGGCGTTGGAGTTGATGAAGACGCCGCCCAGCAGGGTCTTCTCGGATTTCAAACGGATCGCCTCCGTCGGTGACGCCGAGGATTACGTCCGGATCGTGATGCGGAATCTCGCGGGCTTGACGGTGGATCTGGAGATTTCGGGCGGCCGGATCAGCCGTGATCCGCTGTTCGTGGTTTCCGGGACGCGGGGGGCGTTTCGCATCGATGCCGATGCCGAGACGGCTTCGATCCGTTATCTGGATCCCGAGGTGCCGCTGATGCGTCGCCGGTCGAGTGTGCGGACTCCTCCGCTGGAAAGTTGCGAGACCCCCGAATCGCTGGCGTGGATCGAAAAACAGATTCCCGCCCAGCCTGCCGCTGAGGCCGGGCTTTCCCTGATCTGGGAACAGGTCTTCAATGCGATCCGTGAGAACAAGCCCTATCCGATTCCGCTGGAGAGCGCGATCGAGACCCTCCGGATTCTCACACTCATCAAGAAGGAGAGTGCCTTTGCCTGACCGTGATGACGCTGTTTCGATGGATTGGTCGGATGCACGGACGCTCCGTGCCCTGATTGTTTGGCTCGTGGCGCTGGCCGGGGTCGCCTTGGTGGCGGGTTATAGCCGGATGCATCCGACCGGCTGGCAGATGGGAACCTTCGGGGACATCCTCCGGTACCGTGAGGCGATGTCGATGTTTCTGTTCGCTCCCGCGATCTCCCTCTGTTTCTGGCAGCTGGTGCGGGCGCTCGGCCGCGGCCGGCCCTCCCCCCTCTGCATGGCGTTGGCGGTTCTCTCGATCTACTTTATCGCCTGCGGGATGGGGATGCATGATCCGATGAACCGCATTCAGGGGGCGTATGCGGCGCCGGACGCGATGTCCGCCACCCTTCGCACGACGATCGTCTATTTCGATGACCGTCTCGGCCATTGGGTTTTCTGGTGGGGGTATGCCCTCGGCACCTGGGTACTGGGCATCCAGCAGGTCCTCTCGCCGCTGGACCGCCCGATCCGCCCGGTCGCCCGGTGGATACTGGCCGCCGTCACCTTCGCGACGTTGTGGGTGATGCTTACCAACCTCTGGGACGAATATCCCCAAACGCTCGCCGATCTCTGCGTGATCGCTGCCGCCGTCCTTGTCCCGACCGTCGCCTGGCTCACCCGCCGCGTCAGCCTTTTCCGGTTGCCGGTGTTGCTGGTGATCATCCCCGCCTTCTGGGGGAGTATCATCGGGACGCTGCTTTGCTGGACTTTCCGTTATTGGTTGAAATAAAAGCGAATGGAAAATGGGAAACGGGCTCACGCCCTCAACCCTCACCGTTTAACGAATGACGTCCGCGTGTCGAACGTAAACGCTCCGTTCCCCATTCCCCATAATCTTTTAAACTTTTAACCCTTTAATCTTTTAACCGTATTTTGCCCTCAACCCTCAACGGTTTTCGGAAGTCGATTAAGTTTTGTTTTTTTCCGCCCGATTCGTGTATACTGTCTTGCCATTACGAACAGAGGAGTTTTGTCCTGCCATGAGATACGATAAGAACCATGCTTTGATTGAGACGTCGATTCCGGGTTTGCCCCCGCCACACAGCGGGAAGGTCCGCGATCTTTACGATTTGGGCGATACGCTGTTGCTGGTCGCGACGGACCGGATCAGTGCGTTTGATGTGATTATGCCGAATGGGATTCCGGACAAGGGAAAGGTTTTGAACGGATTGAGCGTCTTTTGGTTCAGCCTGTTCAAGGATATCCCTAACCATCTGATCACGGCGGATGTCGAAGCGTATCCAGCGTGTCTGCAATGCGTGAAGGAGGATCTCCGCGGCCGTTCGATGCTGGTGAAGAAGGTCAAGATCATCCCCTTCGAATGTATCGTGCGCGGCTATCTGACCGGTTCGGGCTGGAAGGAGTATCAGAAGAGCCGGACGGTCAACGGACAGCCGCTCCGGGAGGGGTATCAGAACGGTTCCAAGCTGGATCGGGTCCTCTTCACACCGAGCACCAAGGCGGAGCTGGGTGACCACGATATGCCCGTGACGCCGCAGGAGCTGGAGGCGGCGTTGGGCGCGGAATTGGCGGGCGCGCTGGAACGCGCGTCGGTCGGTTGCTATAAGGTCGCGGCGGATTACGCGGCGGAAAACGGTGTGATCATCGCCGACACCAAATTCGAGTTTGGCCGGGATACCGACGGGAGCCTGGTCCTTTCGGATGAGGTTCTGACTCCCGATTCCAGCCGGTTCTGGCCCCAGGCCCTCTACAAGGTGGGGAGCAATCCCCCCAGCCTCGACAAGCAATTCGTGCGGGACTGGCTCGACAGCGTGGCGTTCAACCATCAGCCGCCCGCGCCGGTCCTGCCGGATGACGTTGTCGCCAAGACCCGCGAGAAGTATCTTGAGGCGTACCAGACCCTGACGCATCAGAAACTGGCATAAATGGAAACGAACGTTTTTTGAGGAGACAATCAGAGATGAGTCGTAAAGTGTTGCTGTCTGCAAACGAAGCGGTCGCGTGGGCGGCCTGCAAGGCGGGATGCCGCGTGGCGTCCGCGTATCCCGGTACGCCGAGTACCGAGATTCTGGAGAACGTGGCGAAGTTCAAAGATACCATCACCTGCGAATGGGCCGTGAACGAGAAGGTCGCGATGGAGGTCGCCGTCGGCGCCTCGATCGCCGGTGCCCGTTCGCTGACCGCCATGAAGCACGTCGGGCTGAACGTCGCGATGGATCCGCTGATGACCTACACCTACGTGGGGACCAACGGCGGCATGGTGATCGTCACGGCGGATGACCCCGGGATGCACAGCTCCCAGAATGAGCAGGATAACCGTAACCTCGTCAAATTCGCCCGTGCGCCCCTCTTCGAGCCGGCCGACAGCCAAGAGGCTTTCGACATGGTCCAGGCGGCCTTTGAGGTTTCCGAGCGTTACCACGCGCCGGCGTTCGTCCGGTTGACGACCCGGACCTCGCATACCTCGACCGTGGTGGATGTCGGGGACGATTTCGGACCCGGCCAGGTCGAGCGCAAGCCCTACGTTAAGGATATCAGCTGGACGATTCCCGTCCCGATGTTCGCCCGCGGGCAGCGGCTGAAGGCACAGAAGCGGACGGCGGAATTGCGCGCGTTCGCGGAGGAGACTCCTTTCAACCGGATCGAGCCGGGCGATACCCGGCTGGGGATCGTGACCTCCGGCGTGAGCTACCAGTATGTCAAAGAGGTCTTCCCCGAATTCAGCGTGCTGAAGCTGGGCTTTTCCAATCCCTTGCCGGCGGAATTGGTCAAACGCTTCGCCGCGTCGGTCGAGCGGCTTCTGGTGGTGGAGGAGCTGGATCCCTTCCTGGAGGAGCAGATCCGCGCGCTGGGCATCGCGGTGACCGACCACGAGACCGAGCTGAATATGCTGGAGATGAACCCCACCCGCCTGATGGCGCTCCGCAAGGAGTTGCTGGGCGATTGCGAGCCGCCGGAAGTCCGCCGCGCCGATGCGGGGCTTCCGACCCGTCCGCCGGTCCTTTGCGCGGGCTGCGGCCACCGGGGCGTCTTCTACACACTCGCCAAACTGGGCGCGACGGTCACGGGCGATATCGGTTGTTACACGCTGGGCGCGTTTCCGCCCCTCAACGCGATGGATACCACCATCTGCATGGGCGCCAGCATCGGCAACGCCTTCGGCATG
Organism: Verrucomicrobia bacterium UBA1211; assembly: GCA_002309585.1. Taxonomy (GTDB): domain Bacteria; phylum Verrucomicrobiota; class Kiritimatiellia; order RFP12; family UBA1067; genus UBA1211. The sequence goes on along the minus strand of DBXN01000110.1, from coordinate 1,754 downwards.
GAGAAGGCCGGGCTCGGCGGCCGTCTTTGCGCGGTGCTGGGCGATTCGACCTTCTTCCACTCCGGTATGACCGGCATTCTGAATGTGCTCTACAACGGCGGGAAGATCACGACGGTCGTGCTCGATAACCGGATCACCGGTATGACGGGCCATCAGGACAATCCCGGATCGGGTAAGACGCTCACGGGCGACCCCGCCCCGGTTACGGATATCGCCGAGGTTGCTCGCGGCATGGGCTTCAAGCGGGTCGAGAAGGTTTCCGCCTACGATCTGCCGGAGTTGGAGCGTGTCCTCAAGGAGGCGTTGGATGCGGACGAGCCCGCTGTGGTCATCGCGGGCGGTCCCTGCCGGATCGCCGCGAAGCTGACGCGCGCGGGAACGTATGCGGTGAATGCCGATGCGTGCAAGGCCTGCGGCGCCTGTTTCAAGTTGGGATGCCCCGCGATCGTTCGCGGCGAGGCGGTTGCCGGCGGCAAACGCTTCAAGTCGATGATCGATCCGGACCAGTGCGCGGGTTGCGGGCTCTGTCCGCAGGTGTGCAAGTTCTCCGCCATCACGAAAATCCGGTAAGGGAGTTTGAGCATGAAGACGATGAATGTTTCACTGGTGGGTGTCGGCGGACAGGGGATTTTGCTGACGAGCGATGTGCTGGCCAAGACGGCGACGCTGGCCGGCTGCGATGTGAAGAAGAGCGAGATTCACGGTATGGCCCAGCGGGGCGGCAGCGTGATCAGCCAGGTTCGTTTCGGCGACAAGGTCTACTCTCCGATCATTCCTGACGGGTGGAGCGATCTGCTGGTCTCCTTCGACCGGCTGGAGACGCTCCGGTGGCGCCATCTGCTGGCGGCCGGAGGCAAGGTCCTCATGAGCGCGGTGAGCGTGACGCCGATCACCGTCTCCAGCGGCCAGCAGCCGGATGTCGAGGACTTGGAGGGACGGCTGAAGGCCGAATATCCCGATCTGATCCAGATTGACGCGATGCGTCTCGCCGGGGAGGTGGGGAACAGCCGGACCATGAACATGGTCATCGCGGGCGCGCT
>DBXN01000110.1:0-694 GCA_002309585.1 Verrucomicrobia bacterium UBA1211 | reverse complement strand
GAGGCGATGCGCCAGCGGATTCCCGCGAAGCTGCTGGAGATCAATCTGAAGGCGTTTGACCTGGGGCGCGGCGCCATGCCGCGCTAGGCGTGTCGGTATGCCGGGCGTTCCGTCATGGTTGCGGAATTGGATGGGGAAGCGGTCCGGGGAACGGGCGGCTTCCCCATCGCCGCGTTCGGCCGCGGTGGGGAAGTGGGGCGAAGAGCAGGCTGCGGCCTTTCTGGAACGGAACGGATTCCGGATTATCGGCAGGAATGTCCGTCCCGACCGCCACGATGAGCTGGACCTCATCGCCCGTCAGGGCGACTCGCTGGTGTTTGTGGAGGTCAAAACCCGTAAACGGGCCGATTTCGCGCGGCCCATCCGTTCGATCGACCGGAAGAAACGCCACGCGCTCAACCGCGCCGCCGCCGCATACCTGCGGTCCGTCCATTATCCCTCGCTCTACTACCGGTTTGATGTGATTGAGGTTGTCGGCGCCCCTGAATCCGCCGATCCGCCCGCCATCCGCCACATCGAGGACGCCTTCCCCTTCGAGTCCCGATTCCGTTTTCCCGTCTAATTTCTCCCTTCGGTTTCCCCTCTCTTTCCCGTTTTTCCCGATCCTTTTGCCGTTTTCCGCCCTTCATTCTCGGCTTAAGATCTGCGTAAATATCTTATTTCCAAATGGTTAAGGGTTTCGTGCCGGTTTGGT